>CAJUJU010000005.1:96983-101482 GCA_910586835.1 uncultured Acetatifactor sp. | reverse complement strand
GCCGGGGCAGGCCATTGTATTCTACGACGGTGAGTATGTGTTGGGCGGCGGAACCATCGTCAGGGGGCTGTCAGGGGAAGCCGTGTGACAAGGCGGCGGGGCTTTGGCGGAGAAAACCGGTTCGCGAAAAGCAGATTTTGGCTGACAGGCACAAAAAGAGAGTCTCTGCATAGGCTGACAGAGAGAACAGCTTTCAGGGAGAGAAAAAATGGATTTTCGGATGAACGGAGGAATGAGTTTGAGAAGAAAACGATTCGGTTCCGTGACAGGAACCATCGTGGAAATGGTACCCACCCGACTGGGGAACCGCAGAGCAAACGGATGCGTGATTTTTGTCACTGTGGAGGATATGGACGGCAATACCGTAAATTTTGTCCTGTCACCCGCTACCTATGTGGTGGATTTTGAGACTCTGTCCGTGGGCACCCGGTGTACCTTCTGGTATTCCATGGACGCACCCATGCCTTTGATCTATCCGCCTCAGTACAATGCGGTGGTGGCGGCGTCCGAGAGAAACGGCCGTATGATAAATGTGGGATATTACAACATGGCGCTGGTGAACGAGGATCAGACTCTTCAGCTGAACATGGACGGCTCCGTGAACGTGAGAACCACGAATAACCAGTATTTCCAGGGAAGTCCTGCCAATCATGACCTTGTGGTGGTCTACGGCAGCTCAACCCGGAGCATTCCCGCCCAGACCACGCCGGAGCTGGTGGTGGTACTGTGCGAGTGACAGTCTGCGGGAATGCCGGGAATGAGTTTGCTGGAAATGCCGATGGAAGCGTTTTCTGCACGGAATTTGCGCTTCCTTAAGCCAGACAGACAAATTTTGGGGTGCGCTTTTCAAACACGGTGTAGTAGTCAAAGCCAGATTCTTTTAAAAGCTCTGCGGCGGGCTCGAAGGCGTGAGCAATATGTGCGGTATCGTGGGAATCGCTGCCCAGGGTGATCACTTCGCCGCCCAACTCCCGGTAGCGCTTCAGAATGAATGTACAGGGATGAAATTCTTTCATCCCTTTTTTGATGCCTCCGGTATTCAGCTCGATTCCCTTTCCCTTTTCCAGCAGTAGTTTCAGAATGGCATCCATAATGTCCTGATAGTCGGCGCCGCAGTAATTGCGGTCCATGTTGGGCGCGTAGCGGATGGCGTAGTCCAGGTGGCCGCATACATCGAAATCCGAGAAAGTCTGTATATTTTTCAGAATGGATTCAAAATATTCCCGAAAGGCATCCTGTTCGCTGCGCCCCTGGAAGAAGGAAGGGCAACAGGGATCCTTTCCGTTGCAGACGTGGGTGGAGCCGATGACGAAGTCAAAGTCATAGGAGCGGACAAACGCTGCGTTGGCGTTTGCGACCTGTGGCTGCAGACCCAGTTCCACACCGAAGAGCAGGCGGATCTTTTCGCGATATTTATCTTTAAGATGCGTAAATTCACGGAGATAAGGTTCCGGATCCAGCAAAAAAATGCTTCCCGGATCTTCCGGGGAGTCAGGAAACTCCAGATCCATATGCTCCGTAAAGCACATGCTGTCAAGCCCGAGAGAGATTCCGCTGAGGATCATTTCCTCCATCGGGGCATCCGAATCTCCGGAGTGAGAGGAGTGAAGATGAAAATCTGAGAAGTTCGGCATAGCTGTTCTCCTTTTTGCATAAATATTTTTGACGGTTTTGATTTCCGCCAGGAGCATGTTTCCATTATAGTCCGGATGGCAGAAAAAAGAAACAGGGTATTTCCGAAGAATTGGCAATTATTTTCTATTTACATCTTGAATTATCCTGGGAAATTAGGTAAAATATTGTTGCTGATAAAATTTTGACAATCGGACAGACTTACAGTTGCGGGACAACGGTGGACGGTTGTCAGAATGATATAAAATAAAATTCCAGGAGGAAACTAAAAATGGCAGTAAGAGTAGCAATCAATGGTTTCGGCCGTATCGGTCGTCTGGCATTCAGACAGATGTTTGATGCAGAAGGATACGAGGTTGTGGCAATCAACGATCTGACCAGCCCCAGCATGCTGGCACATCTGTTAAAGTACGATTCTTCTCAGGGTAAGTATAAGTATGCTGACTCCGTAGTGGCAGGCGAGGACAACATCACCGTGAACGGCAAGACCATCACCATCTACAAGGAAGCAGACGCTTCCAAGCTTCCCTGGGGCGAACTGAAGGTAGACGTGGTTCTGGAGTGTACAGGCTTCTATACCTCCAAGGAAAAGGCTTCCGCTCATGTGAAGGCCGGCGCGCGCAAGGTTGTTATCTCTGCTCCTGCAGGAAATGACCTTCCTACCATCGTATACAATGTAAACCATGAGACCCTGAAGCCCGAGGATACCGTAATTTCCGCAGCTTCCTGCACCACCAACTGTCTTGCTCCCATGGCTAAGGCACTGAATGACTGCAGACCTGTTATGAGCGGTATCATGACCACTGTTCACGCTTATACCGGAGACCAGATGATTCTGGACGGACCTCAGAGAAAGGGTGATCTGAGAAGAAGCCGTGCCGGCGCATGCAACATCGTTCCCAACTCCACCGGTGCAGCAAAGGCTATCGGCCTTGTTATCCCTGAGCTGAACGGAAAGCTCATCGGTTCCGCACAGCGTGTTCCCACCCCTACCGGTTCCACCACGATTCTGGTGGCAGTAGTGAAGGGCACCGTTACCAAGGATGAAATCAATGCAGCCATGAAGGCAGCTTCCACTGAGTCCTTCGCTTACAATACCGACGAGATCGTATCCTCCGATATCATCGGCAGCACTGCCGGATCCATCTTCGACGCTACTCAGACCATGGTAGCTCCCATGGAGGACGGCAATACTCAGGTTCAGGTTGTTTCCTGGTATGACAATGAGAACAGCTATACCTCTCAGATGGTTCGTACCATCAAGTACTTCAGCGAGCTTCAGTAAGCCGCAGATATTCAGGACTATAAGGGGTCCGGTCGTTTGGACCGGGCTCCTTTTTGCGCGAGCAGAGAGGAAAATGCCGTGCTTGCACGGGCATTTGACGAACGCCGCGACAGCGAGACGACAGTCGAGCATGCGCGATCAGCAGAGTCAGAAGCGAAGAGATGCCGAAGCCGTGCTCGCACGGGCGAAGGCAGAGCAGAGCTTATGACGAGCAACGCGAACGAGGAAAGCGGAGCTTTCCGAGTCTGCTGATTCGAGCAGAGAGGAAAATGCCGTGCTTGCACGGGCATTTGACGAAGGAAATTTTTATATAAAGGAGACAGAATAATGGGATTGAATAAAAAGTCTGTAGACGATATCAACGCAAAGGGAAAAAGAGTTCTGGTGAGGTGTGATTTCAATGTACCTTTGAAGAACGGCGAGATCACTGACGAGACGAGAATTGTGGCGGCACTGCCTACAATTCAGAAGCTGATTGACGACGGCGGAAAGGTAATTCTCTGCTCTCATCTGGGCAAGGTGAAAGAAGGACCTAACGAGAAGGAGTCCCTGGCTCCCGTGGCAAAGAGACTGTCCGAGAAGCTCGGCAAGGAAGTTGTTTTTGTGGCTGATTACAATGTGACAGGTGAGGCTGCAACCGGCGCTGTAGAGGCAATGAAGGAAGGGGATGTTGTTCTGCTTCAGAATACCCGCTTCCGCGGCAAGGAAGAGACCAAGAACGGAGAGGAATTCTCCAAAGAGCTGGCGGATCTGGCAGATCTGTATGTGTGTGATGCCTTCGGTTCTTCCCACAGAGCACATGCTTCTGTAGAGGGCGTAACAAAGTTTATCACTGCAAAGGGCGGCGAAAATGTTGTGGGCTATCTGATGCAGAAAGAAATTAATTTCCTGGGCAACGCGGTGGAAAATCCCGTGAGACCCTTTGTTGCCATCCTGGGCGGTGCAAAGGTGGCAGACAAGCTGAATGTTATCTCCAATCTTCTGGAGAAATGTGATACGCTGATTATCGGCGGCGGCATGGCTTACACCTTCCTGAAGGCACAGGGCTATGAGATCGGAAAGTCTTTGGTTGACAATGAGAAGCTTGACTACTGCAAGGAAATGATAGAGAAGGCTGAGAAGCTTGGCAAAAAGCTGTTGCTTCCCGTTGATTCCGTTACCATCGCAGAGTTCCCCAATCCCATCGACGCACCTGTGGAGACCGTTGTTTGCGGTGTGGCTGACATGCCTGCAGACAGAGAGGGCTGTGATATCGGACCCAAGACCGCTGAAATGTATGCTGAGGCTGTAAAGAGTGCAAAGACCGTTGTTTGGAACGGTCCTATGGGCGTATTTGAGAATCCTACACTTGCTGCCGGTACCATCGCTGTGGCTAAGGCTCTGGCTGAGACGGACGCAACGACCATCATCGGCGGCGGCGACTCCGCTGCAGCTGTGAACCAGCTGGGCTTCGGTGACAAGATGAGTCATATCTCCACCGGTGGCGGTGCTTCTCTGGAGTTCCTGGAGGGCAAGGTGCTTCCCGGCGTCGCGGCAGCAGACGATAAGTAAAAAAAGATGTGTGCAGCGACGCCGTGAGTCG
>CAJUJU010000005.1:0-96883 GCA_910586835.1 uncultured Acetatifactor sp. | reverse complement strand
AAAAAGATGTGTGCAGCGACGCCGTGAGTCGCGGCAGCAGACGATAAGTAAAAAAGCAGTAATATTTTTAATAAGGAAGAGAAAGGGAAGAGAAATGGCAAGAAAAAAAATCATAGCCGGCAACTGGAAAATGAATATGACTCCCAGTGAGGCCGTAAAGCTGTGTACGGAGTTAAAAGAACTTGTAAAAAACGATGAGGCAGACGTGGTTTACTGTGTTCCTGCCATTGACATTGTACCTGTTGTGGAAGCGGTGAAGGGAACCAATGTGCAGGTCGGCGCCGAGAATATGTACTTTGAAGAAAAGGGTGCATACACAGGTGAGATTTCCGCTGCCATGCTCAAGGATGCAGGGGTAAAATACGTTATCATCGGCCACTCCGAGAGAAGAGAATATTTCAAGGAAGATGATGCTCTGCTCAACAAGAAGGTGAAGAAAGCCATTGAGGCCGGGTTGACCCCGATTCTTTGCTGTGGCGAGACACTGGAGCAGAGGGAGATGGGAGTTACAATGGACTGGATCCGTCTTCAGATCAAATCCGATCTGGTGGAAGTGACCGCAGAGCAGGTGAAGGAGCTGGTGATTGCTTACGAGCCCATCTGGGCCATCGGCACCGGCAAAACTGCAACCACGGAGCAGGCCCAGGAGGTATGTAAGGGAATCAGAGATTGCATTGCTGAGATGTACGACGATGCAACCGCAGCCGCAGTGCGCATCCAGTACGGTGGTTCCGTAAATGCGGGAAATGCTGCAGAACTGTTTGCCCAGCCGGATATTGACGGCGGACTGGTAGGGGGCGCTTCCCTGAAGGCAGATTTTGGAAAGATCGTGAATTATAACAAATAAGTTTATCGCAAACATCCGTTGGTTTGAAAATGCAGGAAAAGAGGGGTATCAAAGGAAGGAAAGCCTTTGATATCCCTTTTTCCTGTCTTTGGTATTGAATGTGCGATGGGGAATATATCATGGAAAAGGTTTGGAAATATCTGAACCTCCCGGGCAAGGCAACCGGGAGTTGCAAAAAAGCACTTTAATGTTGGTGGAAAGTCGTATTGTCATTTTGTATAATATAAATGAAAGGAGCCGGGCGTGATTATGAAATTATCAGAAAAAATTATAGAACTGAGAAAAGCAAACGGGATGACGCAGGAAGACCTGGCATCCATATGCAATGTCAGCAGGCAATCCATATCTAAATGGGAAGCGGACATTGCATTGCCGGAGACGGAAAAGCTGTTGGTACTGGGAGAAACCTTTCAGGTATCTATGGATATCCTGTTAAAGGATGAATTGACATTAAATGAGGTGAAGGATGTTCATATCTGCGGCAATAATGCAGTCCAAAAGAAGAAACAGGAATTATATGAGGGCGTCCTGATTAAGGAAAGTTTAGTGGATGACAGTATCATTGATTGTCTGAATATTCATAAAATGGAATTGTGGAATACTGGCGGCAAACCAAAATATTGGACGGTATTGTTTTTTACAAGTGATGCAGGAGATTTTCCGGAACAAATTTCAAAGGTCATGCTGTCGAACCCTGATACCAATCAGAACTGGTTTGTTGATTTTAAGGCAGGTAATGTAAAATATATTGTATTTAAAGACAGAATTTTAAAATATCATATTGGAAATCGGACTGAAAAAGAATGTGTATGCAATGAGTGCAGGAAATTGGGCATTTCAGATGAACAGATGAACTGGTCAGAATAGGAGGAAGCATGAGAGTATTATTAACATCAGCGGGGTTTGAAACGGAAGAGTTGAAAGAGTATTTTGTGAATCTGGCAGGCAGGGATCTGTCTCTCGTAAAGGCCTTATTTATCCCTACAGCGGCAATAGATGCAGATGCAATTGCTGTTTTGCCCAAATGTATGAATGATCTGTTAAAATGCGGTATTTCAAATGAAAATATTGACGTATATGATTTACACGCCGGAATGGAGTTTGAGAAGCTGAAACAATATGACGTGGTCTATTTGTGTGGAGGAAATACACGCTATTTGCTCGAAAGAATCAATGATACAGGGTTTCATCAGTCTTTGAAGGAGTACATCGATGACAATGGACTGGTAGTAGGGGTAAGTGCCGGAAGCATTATTTTTGCCAATAATTTAGAGAATAATCTGGGGTTGATAGATACAAAATTAGACGTTCATTGTATGACGGGGGAAAGAAGGGGAAAATTGACAGTTCCGCTGAAAAGTAATATAAAACTCACAAATACATGCGCGCTTGTCATACGGAATTTTTCGGATGGTCTGGAAATAATTGGAGAATAGAAAGAGAACAATATGTTTCAGGGATTCAATGAGTCTACGATACTGTATTATAAAGCAATTTGTAAGGAAAATTGTAAGAGAGTATATCAGGAAAATGAACAGCTGTATCTTGAAGGCGTGAAATGGCCTTTGGAGGAACTGTATATTGAGTGGTATAACTATTTTGGCAGAGTGGATGGGGATCTGTTAAGCAATAGGAGAAAATGCATTTCTTCAGCATATAATGATGCGCGTTTCTGTCGTGGAACACCTGTAAAAGAATATTTTTACATACGATTTAAGCTGAACAAAATAGATCGGAAAAACGCATTGGGATTCTTTTTTGATGCATCCTTAGATGGGTATAAATATGGATTGAATCTCTATAATCCGGATGCGGGCGGAATGAATAGAATCCGGGATTATATATTGAATCATAAGCATGCGGCCAGGGGAGTAATAGAGGCCTTTAACGGGACAGGCTTATTGGAAATGCAGGGGGAGAAGTATCAAAGGGCATCTTATCCAAAGGAAGATATTGTTTTACGCGAGTGGCTGGAGCGCAAAAGGATATCTTTTATACAGGAAGAAAACCTGAATGCCGCTTTTTATAAAAGAGAAATGCTGGATAAAATTTTTTCGGCATTTGACAGCGTGAATGAAGTGTATTTTATGTTGAAGGAAGCGTTATAGCTGAGAAATAATCTGAGAATGCCTGTGTGGGAAGGATGTGATTGAAAAAAGGGAGAAATCATGGTATGATATTTCTGAAAAAGAAAGGTGCTGAAAAATCGTCATACAAATAAAGTACAGGATAAAAGGCGTCGGGTCCGGCGGAAATCGCTGTACCGGGCGTTTTTGAAATAAACAGCTTTATTTGCGGCATGCGCCTATTCTAAACCTCCCAATGTTAAAATAGGATATACAAGAGAGGATTCCACAATGTATTTTAAATGTAAAAACTGTGGGGGAAACGTGGTCTACAGTCCGGAGCGGCACACCATGTTTTGTCCCTTCTGTGAAAGCGAAAAGAGTGAAGAGCTTTCCAACGGCACGTCTCCGGAATTGTCTGTCTGCCCCAACTGCAGCGGCGAGGTGCCTCTGGAACAGCATACCTCCGCCACACAGTGTCCGTACTGTGACAGTTATCTGATTCTGAATGAGCGCGTGGAGGGGAGTTATGCACCGGCTCTGATTCTGCCTTTTCAGTTGGGGAAAGAGAGCTGTAAGAAATCTATCAGAGAGCGGTTCAAAAAGAACCTGTTTGCTCCTGTGGACTTTCTTTCGGAGGTGCGGCTTAACGGCATGAAGGGAATCTATGTGCCCTACTGGCTGTTTCATTATGATACGCATTGTATCTTTCAGGGGGAAGCAACCAAGGTTAAGGTCTGGCGGAGCGGTGATACGGAGTATACGGAGACATCTCATTTTGCGGTCAACCGGGATATGGATATCACCTTTGATAAAATGCCGGTGGATGCTTCCGAGGCCATGCCGGATGATGTGATGGATCTGATGGAGCCCTACAATTATGAGCAGCTGATTTCCTTTACCCCGGAATATATGTCCGGTTTTTATGCCGAGAAATATAATATGTCCTCGGATGCTTTGGAGAACAGGGCACGAACCAAGATGAACGAGGACGCGGAAAAGCTGCTGCGGGAAAGCTATGCGGGCTACAATTCTGTCCGGACGGTAAATCAGGAGGTGCAGGTCAGAAAGAGCAGCGCCGACTATGGACTTCTGCCTGTCTGGAAATATCTGTATACCTATGACGGAAAGGAATATCCCTTTTACGTCAACGGTCAGACGGGAAAGATTGTAGGGGAAGCACCCACGTCAATGAAAAAGGCCCTGGCCTATATCTGTACATTGTGGGGATGTGTCATGGCGGTTCTGGTTATGGTTCCGCTGTTGATATCCTGGCTGTAGGAGGGGGCACAGATGAATAAAGAGTTAAAAAAAGAAGCAAAAAAGCAGTATCTGCACTATTTTCGTATCTGGTTTGTCGTGGTGGGGATCCTGTTTTGCCTGACCGCTGCAGTAGGAATCCGGCATGCCCTCAAGAGTGGAATGACCAGAACCAACACGGCGGCGCCTGCGGAGCGTGTCTTTGATTTTGCAGAAATCCTGACGGAGGAAGAGGAGGAAAAGCTCAGACAGTATATTGCCCAAAAGGAAGCGGAGTATGGGGCGGATTTTGTCATTGTAACCTTCAGCCGGGCGGTGGAAGGAGCGGAAGCGCAGGAGCAGTATGGTTATCGTTCCGACGATTGGGAACAGAATATGACAGATATTGCGGATGACTTCTGGGATAGAAGTGCCTTTGGCTTTAATAAAGGGTTTGAGGGAGACGGTTCCATTCTGATCGACAACCGTTACCCGGGGCAGAGAGGCGAGTGGCTGTCTACCAGCGGCAAGGTGGAGGAGGCGCTGAGTGCGTATGATGTGGAGAGTGTATTGTATGCAGTGGATGATTACTATGACAGTGATCCCTGTAAGGCATATCTGAGTTATATAGATAAGGTATGCAGCTATTTGGACGGCGGCGCTCTGATTCATGTGAGCGGAACATATTATGTGGGAGCAGTTCTGGCTTCCGTCCTTGTGGCGCTTATCTATGGGGCCTCGCATCTGGGGAAAAACAGAGCGGGTCAAACGGTTGCGGTCAACGCTTATGTGGTGGGCGGAAAGCCTGTGATGCAAAACAGCGGGGATGACCTGATTCGGAAGAATGTGGTAAAGAGACATATTCAAAGGGAAAGCAGCAGCGGAGGCGGCAGTCGCGGGAGCGGAGGCGGCGGACACCATGTCAGCAGAAGCGGAGCCAGCCATGGCGGCGGCGGTCACAGACACTGATACAGATTCTTATAAAAATAAAGAATCCGAACATCTACATGACGGTATAGATGTTCGGATTCTTTATTTTTATAAATATGGATCTGGCAGCCTTATGCCATCTCGTTGACGGCTCTGCTGATGCGGGAAACCTTGCGGGCCACATTGTTCTTGTGATAAACGCCCTTACTTCCGGCCATCTCGATGGTCTTGGTGGCAGCAATCAGCTGATTCTTTGCAGCAGCCTTGTCACCTGTCTCCACAGCGGCAAATACCTTCTTCATAGCGGTCTTTACGCTGGATCTGATGGCTTTGTTTCTGTCAGCCTTTGTGCGGTTAACCAGAATTCTCTTCTTTGCGGATTTAATGTTAGCCAAGTCGTACACCTCCAATTTGTATACAATCAATTCCTGTTTTCTCTGTTTCGCCTTAGCCAGACACGGAGGACTAATGCAAACACACTATAGTAGTTTAGTAAATAATAGAAACTTTGTCAATACATAATTCAACGTTTTTTCGCAAAAAATAGGAAAAAGTTTTTATGGTAGCAGGAGAAGAGTGATGGGTAGTTTTCAGGTGAGAACAGATCTTGCGCTTGAGGCGCGGGAGAGCATCAGCGAGGCTGACAGCGAGCTGCACGGAGTGAGCGTGGAGGAGTACTACAGAGAAAAAGAGGATGTGCGGGTGACAAAGGTTTCCATAGATACAAAGAACGGGGCGAAGGCCATGGGTAAGCCCATGGGAATCTATGTGACAATGGAAGCGCCTGCCATGGCGGAATCGGATGAGGATTATCACCGTGAAATATCAAAGTGCATAGCGGAGGAGCTTCTGGCGCTCATACCCGAGAGTGACCGGGAGCAGAATGTGATGGTGGTGGGACTTGGAAACAGGGAGGTGACAGCCGACGCGCTGGGGCCTCAGACAGTGGATAATCTTTTCATCACAAGGCACATTGTAAAGGAGTACGGAAAAGCGGCCTACAACTGCAGCAAAATGAACCTGCTGAGTGCCCTGGAGCCCGGGGTGATGGCGAGAACGGGAATGGAGACTTCGGAGATCGTAAAGGGTGTGGTGAAGGAGACAGAGCCGGATATTCTGATTGTGGTGGACGCGCTGGCGGCACGCAGCACAAAAAGACTGAATCGTACCATCCAGATCACCAACACGGGAATTCAGCCGGGCTCGGGGGTGGGAAATCACCGGAATGCGTTGACACAGCAGAGTCTTGGCATTCCGGTGATCGCCATCGGTATTCCTACGGTGGTGGACTCCGCAACGATTGTGATGGACGCGCTGGAGAAGCTTCTGGAGGAGGAAAAAGGCCTGGATGCCGTGAAGCTGATGAGCCGTCAGCGGCCGCCGTTTCCGGAGCTGAATAACATGTATATGACGGGTAAGGATATTGACGCGGTGATCAAAAGGATCAGTTTTACGGTTTCCGAGGGGATCAATATTGCCATGGAAATGCGCATGGAATAAGCGGGACAGACATATATTTGGTATGAAAGAACGACGGCGAAAGGAAGTGTCCGGTGGCAAAGGGAAATTACACCGTGAGACGTTTGGCAGGAAAAGCTTTGCCTGTCGCGCTGGCGATTATAACAGCATTCGTTTTTTGGAAGACTCGGGGAATGGGGAAGGCGGAGGAAGCAGGGGATACCGCAGACGATTCCATGCGGTATTTTATGCTGCGGGAGCTGGTATCTGCGGTGACACAACAGGTCTCGGAGTCCTTTGCCCCCTTTGTTTCCTTTGCGGAGGAGGATAGCGGAATAAGCTTCTGGCTCCTGAAGGAACAGATCGGGTGCCTGATCCCGTTTTACGGATATACGGACCATATTCTTCCGGAGGAAGAGGACAGTGAGGAGTCTGTCCGGGAGATCCTTCTTGCGGAGGCAGAGGAAGGCATTTCGGAGGCCGGGAGAGAAGAGGCGGAGGGACTGCAGCCGGAAGGGGTGGATCGTTCTCTGGCGGAGCTTTTGCGGGAGGAGAATGAGGCTGTGCTGCAGCAGCGGGAAGAAGGAACTGCCTTTGTGCCCCACGAGAGGATGGAACAGGTGGACCTTGCGGCGCTGGCGGACTATGAGACATTGCTGGGACGTTTTTACACCGTGGATTCCAATACCATGGCGGGGAGTGATCAGCTGAATGTAGCCCGGTTTCTGGAAAAGGATATGAGGGTGTCAAAGGAGGAACCCGGACCGCAGATCCTGATTTACCACACCCATTCTCAGGAAAGCTTTGTGGATTCTGTTCCGGGAGATTCCGCTACCTCCATCGTGGGAGTGGGCGACAGGCTGACACAGATTCTGACGGAGGAATATGGCTATCAGGTGCTGCACCATACTGAAGCGTATGATGCGGATACCAGAAACGACGCATATTCCAGAGCGCTTCCGGGAGTGGAGCAGGTGCTGCGGGACAACCCGACGATTCAGGTGATAATCGACTTACATAGGGACGAGATGCCGGAAGGAACCAGGCTGGTTACGGAGCTGGACGGAAGGCCGACTGCCCGGTTCATGTTTTTCAACGGGCTCTCCCGAACCAAAAAGACGGGAAATATCGCTTATCTGTACAATGAGAATCTGGAGAGCAATCTGGCCTTTTCCTTTCAGATGCAGCTGAAGGCGGCGGAATATTATCCGGGCCTCACCAGAAAAATCTATCTGAAGGGATATCGTTATAACATGCATCTGAGGGATCGGTATCTTCTGGTGGAGCTTGGGGCACAGAACAATACGGTGGAGGAGGCCATGAATGCCTGCGACCCTCTGGCCCACATTTTGGATATGGTGCTGAGCGGCGGGGAATAAAGCCGTGTGCGGAATGATCCTGCATGTCGCTTGAACCAGTGCGTTATCTGGCAGAAAATCGTCTGCGACAGGGCGGTTTTCTGTAAACCCCATTTTGGGGAAAGTATAATTCTCTGCTGCCCTTTACAGCACATGCCAATCATTTTTGAAAAGGCCATAAAGATAGAGGTCTGCCCAATTTCCGTCATCATCTTTTGTATGGCTTCGCTGGACTCCTTCCAACTGCATACCGAGTTTTTTCATCAAGCCGACGGACTTTATGCTATCGATGGATTCAGCAAATATTTTGTATGTAAGTCCTTCACGTCATCCATTGTGTAGTCCCGGATCAGCAATCTTTGAGTTTCAATACGCATCTGCATTACTCATCCAAATCTTAATCTATCATTGATTATAAAGTAGTTATCTGTCGGCTGCAATGTATATGATTGCCTCCTTTTCCGTCGGAAAACAATTCCGAAAAAGAGGGGGTATCTTTTTCGGAGGTACATGGTATTTTTCAAAGGCAGATTTTTCGGGGAAGGTTCGGAGTCTGCGCCGGGCCTGAAACGGAAGTGAGGAAGCTTCGAGGATATAGACAAGCCATGGGATTTCTGCTACAATAACGGGGAAAACACAGGGAATGAGGAACAATCGATGGATTTGACAGAACAGAGCAAAATTCGAAATTTTTGTATTGTAGCACATATCGACCACGGTAAATCGACTCTTGCCGACCGTATTATAGAGCATACCGGGCTATTGACCAGCAGAGAGATGCAGAATCAGGTGCTGGATAACATGGAGCTGGAGCGGGAGAGGGGCATAACGATCAAGGCCCAGTCCGTGCGTACGGTTTACCGGGCAAAAGACGGGGAGGAGTATATCTTCAACCTGATCGATACGCCGGGACATGTGGATTTTAACTATGAAGTGAGCAGATCTCTGGCCGCCTGCGACGGTGCGATTCTGGTGGTGGACGCGGCTCAGGGAATCGAGGCCCAGACGTTGGCCAACGTCTATCTGGCGCTGGATCATGATCTGGACGTCTTTCCGGTGATCAATAAGATTGACCTGCCCAGCGCCGAGCCCCAGCGGGTGATAGAGGAGATTGAGGATGTCATCGGTATCGAGGCTCAGGATGCCCCGCTGATTTCCGCAAAGAACGGAATCGGCATTGAGGATGTGCTGGAGCAGGTGGTAAAGAAGATTCCTGCGCCCAAGGGGGATCCCGATGCTCCGCTGAAGGCGTTGATCTTTGATTCCGTGTATGATTCCTACAAGGGAGTCATCATTTTCTGCCGTATTATGGAGGGGACGGTGAAGCGGGGAACTACCATCCGCATGATGGCTACCGGAGCCAGAGAAGAGGTAGTGGAGGTTGGATATTTCGGCGCAGGACAGTTTATTCCCTGTGAGGAGCTCTCCGCGGGGATGGTGGGATATATCACGGCATCCATCAAAAATGTGAAGGATACCGCGGTGGGGGACACGGTGACGGATGCGAACAACCCCTGTGCGGAGGCGCTTCCCGGCTATAAGAAGGTACTTTCCATGGTGTACTGCGGCATGTATCCTGCCGACGGGGCAAAATATCCCGACCTGCGGGACGCGCTGGAAAAGCTGCAGTTAAACGACGCTTCTCTGAATTATGAGCCGGAGACCTCCATGGCGCTTGGCTTTGGCTTTCGCTGTGGTTTTCTGGGGCTTTTGCATCTGGAGATCATTCAGGAACGCCTGGAGAGAGAATATAATCTGGATCTGGTGACTACGGCGCCGGGGGTGGTCTATAAAGTGTTTAAGACCAACGGCGGAGTGATCGAGCTGACGAATCCTTCCAATCTGCCTGACCCTTCCGAGATTGAGCACATGGAAGAGCCCATTGTCACCGCGGAAATTATGGTTACCAGCGAATATATTGGCTCCATTATGGAGCTGTGCCAGGAGAGACGGGGACGCTATCTGGGAATGGAGTATATTGAGGGAACCAGAGCGCTGTTAAAATATGAGCTTCCCCTCAATGAGATTATCTATGACTTTTTTGACGCGCTGAAGTCCCGTTCCAGGGGGTATGCGTCTTTTGATTATGACATCAAGGGCTATGAGCCGGCCAAGCTGGTGAAGCTGGATATTCTGATCAACCGTGAGGAGGTGGATGCCCTGTCCTTCATCGTGCACGCGGACTCCGCCTATGAGAGGGGAAGAAGAATGTGCGAGAAGCTGAAGGAAGAGATTCCGCGTCATCTGTTTGAGATTCCCATACAGGCGGCTGTGGGCGGAAAGGTCATAGCCCGTGAGACGGTGAAGGCCATGCGCAAGGATGTGCTGGCAAAATGCTACGGCGGCGATATCACTCGTAAGAAGAAGCTTTTGGAGAAGCAGAAGGAAGGAAAGAAGCGCATGCGCCAGGTGGGAAATGTGGAGATTCCCCAGAAGGCGTTTATGAGCGTGCTGAAGCTGGATGACAAATAAGGGCAAGTGTCTGGAGCTGTATTTTCATATTCCTTTTTGTATAAAAAAGTGCCTGTACTGCGACTTTCTGTCTGCTCCTGCGGAGGAAGGTGTCCGCAGGGCCTACATGGAGGCGCTGGAGCAGGAGACATGGGCGCGGGCCAGGGAATACGGGGACTATACGGTAGATTCTGTGTTTGTGGGGGGAGGTACGCCCTCCGTGGCAGAGACCGGGCAGCTGACAGGACTGCTTGCAGCCGTGAGAGAGGGTTACCGCCTGGCGGAGGATGCGGAAATCACTGTGGAGGTGAATCCGGGTACTGCTGACCTGAGAAAGCTGGCGGCATATCGGGCAGCAGGGGTGAACCGTCTGAGCATCGGCCTGCAGACGGCGAACGAAGAGGAACTTGGGCGGATCGGGCGGATTCATACCATGGAGCAGTTTCGGACGACTTATGCCGCTGCGGTAACGGCGGGATTTACCAACATCAATGTGGATGTGATGAGCGCATTGCCCGGGCAGTCCCCGGAGAGCTGGAAAAGGACGCTGCACGCGCTTCTTGAACTTGAGCCCCGGCCAGTTCACATTTCGGCCTACAGCCTGATTCCCGAGGAGGGGACGCGTCTCTGGGAAATGCTGGAGAAGGGAGAGCTTACGCTTCCGGATGAGGATACGGACCGGCTGATGTATGCGGAGACAAAGAGAATTCTGGGTGAGGCCGGTTTTCGACGGTACGAGATTTCCAATTACGCCAGGCCTGGATTTTGCTGCCGCCATAACTGCGGCTACTGGACAAGGCAAAATTACCTGGGACTTGGTATAGGGGCGGCATCCCTGATTGAAAATGTACGGTTTCGGAATGGGGACGATCTTTCGTCCTATCTGGAACATCCGCTGGACTGTCGGGAGGAGATACATGCCCTGAGCCTGGAGGAACAGATGGAGGAGTTTATGTTTCTGGGGCTTCGTCTGACAAAAGGGGTAGACGTGTCGGCTTTCAGGGAGAACTTCGGCAGAATGCCGGAGGAAGTCTACAGAGACGTGATAGAGAAAAATATACGGGATGGTTTGTTGGAATATGGAGATGGGACAGACAGACTGGCGCTGACGGACAGGGGGTTGGATCTTGCCAGCTATGTAATGGCACAGTTTTTGCTGACATGACAGGCACCGCGGATGAATCTGACACATAGACTATTGTTAAGAGTAATCCGCGGGGGGATATTTTGAAGACCTTTCAAAAACCATTGACCCAGGGAGAAGAGACGGAGTACATCCGGCTGCTGAGAGAGGGAACCCCGGAAGAGGCGAAGCAGGCGAAGGATATTTTGATAGAACGGAACATGCGTCTGGTGGCGCATGTGGCAAAAAAGTATCAGAATGCAGACGAGGATATGGAGGACTTGATCTCCATCGGCTGCATCGGACTGATCAAGGCGGTGGATACCTTTGATGACCGGAGAGGGCGTCTTGCAACCTACGCCTGCAGATGTATAGACAATGAACTTCTGATGCTGCTGCGGGGCAAGCGGAAAACCTCAAAGGAGGTTTCTCTCTTTGAACCCATTGGGCAGGATAAGGAAGGAAACGAAATACATCTGATGGATGTGATTGAGCAGCAGCAGCCCGATATTTTGGATGCAATGGAACTTACGGGGAATATCAGGAGGCTTTTCCGGCTGATGAAGGAAAGTCTGACGGAAAGAGAGCGGGAGATACTCTTGATGCGGTATGGGCTGAGCGGAAAAAAGGAATGTACGCAGAACGAGACGGGGGCGGCACTTGGGATCTCCCGCAGCTATGTGAGCCGGATCGAGAAGAAAGCACTGAATAAACTGCGGGAGAAGTTTGAGCAGGGGTAAACTTTTATTGAGCAAAAATTGCTGCGTACTTGGGATTGTTTCTGATGGCATCTGCACATTCTGCCGGGAAAGACTGCATATGCTCCTCAAACCATTCACGGTTCAGCAGAACAATACTCGGCCTGAAGTTTTTTGCTTTATCAACCAACGGCGCTGTGAACTGAGAGATTCCCTGTACTTGTTTCCATTCAAGAAAATGATCCAATGCAGTTTCGTAATAATTCAAAGCGCGTTCAGAATCGTTCAGATGAATGGCGATAGAAGAACAATACAAATAAAGCATACACATGTCGTTGTGAAAAATCCCGCAGTTTCCATCGTTTAATATACACTCATATAACCGTACAACGGCAAGCAGCGCGTCAAGCCCTGTCTGTGAATGTGAGAGGGAATGCTTTATCATAACAGTGGTTCTGAGCACTTTGTATAACTCATGCATCAGGGCAAGAATTGCCTCTCCACGGTATTGTTCAGATTTTTCATCCTTCGTCGTATCTGCAAGAAGTACCTCTCTGCTGACACAGATGGGCGATTGGGAAAGCGCTGTTCTTTCCGCATTTTCCTGATTGCCCATCCAGGAATAAAGCCACATGAGGGAGAAGATTACGGATGTACGGCAGTCATCGTCTATTTCCTTTTTTAAAATTTCTTCCAATAAAGATATCGCTTCTTTCCAGCATTCATTTTGAGCATTATACGCTGTATTATATTGAAAATAGTGGCTTCCTTTGGTAACGATTGTATGCGGTTCGCTTTTTTGATATCCCATGGATACCAGGGCATTCGCCAGCCGGAACTGAAGCTGCCATTCCGATGGAAACTCTGAAATTGCATTTCGAAGAAATTCAACCAGCAGCACATTGTCTCTTTGTCTGGCCAGCTCATCTGCCTGTTTGATGTATGACTGCAGTTTTATTTGTCTGTCGCTGTCATATCCGAAAAGCTGATCAATGGTGATATGAAAATAATTTGCGATTGCCGGGAGCAATTCGATATCCGGGTATCCGCCGTTTGCCTCCCAACGGGAGACTGCCTGATTGGTAACGCCGAGAGCTGCCGCAAGATCCTCCTGTTTTCTTTTGTCGCGTTTCCGCAGTTCCCTGATTTTTTCTCCAAGTTTGATCTGCATGCTTTCTTCCTCCAATTTTCAGCGCATCGGTGTGCCTAAAGTATAGCAAATGACTTGTGAACAGACAATGATCAATTCGTTGTTTGCCGTTCAAGCTGCCGTTGATATTTGCTGAAACAGGAGAAGAAGCCGGATTTGTGGCGAAAGCAGAATGCCCCCGATGTCTAAATTGTCTTGTATGTTAAATGGAGAGCATATATAATAAGGGCAGCTGAGGACAATCTGCGGTCGTCTGGATTTGGATTGCAGCAGCCGAAAAATAAAAGGTAAAATAGTTGACGTATCGTCTCTTTTATGATATCATGTGCTATACATACAGGATAGCAGGAAGCGGGAATTTTGTATGGGTGAAATAGAATCTGAGGAATCTACTGTCCGGTCTGTCAAAATAGCATGGTATCGCATTTTTTTCACAAAGATAACTTCATGAATAAATAACGGTGAAGGGGGAATAATTATGCCTTTTTTGGAGGAAATACTGTGTCAGGCCAGGGGAGCGGGAGCCAGCGATGTACATTTGACCGTGGGGGCGCCTCCCGGAATGCGGATAAACGGTGGGCTGGTCAGCATGGGCGGCGCACAGGTTCTGCCCAACGACACGGTGGATATCTTGATTCGCGTGATGTCGGAAGCTCAGCGGGAAAAGCTGGAGGAGAGGGGAGAATACGACTGCTCCTTTTCGCTGCCGGGCTGCGGACGCTGCCGGCTGCACGCCTACAGCAGCGGCGGCAGCATGGCGCTTGCGATCCGCCTGGTGAGAGAGACAATTCCAACCCCGGAGAAGCTTGGGCTGCCGGAGGAAGCGGTTGGCCTGTGTCTGAAAAAGAGGGGACTGGTGCTTGTGGCCGGCCCGTCGGGGAGCGGGAAATCCACCACGCTGGCGGCCCTGGTGGAAAAGATAAACGCCAGTCAGGCGGCTCACATTGTCACACTGGAAAAACCCGTGGAGTATCTTCACCCGCATAAGCTGTCTCTGGTGAACCAGCGGGAGATAGGAACCGACTGTCAGGATTCTGCCGGCGGGGTTGCTGCGGCTCTTCGCCAGGATCCGGATGTGATTCTGGTGGGAGAATTGCAGGATCCGGAGACCACGGAAGGGGCTGTCCGCGCAGCGGAGACGGGGCATCTGGTGCTTGCGGGGGTTTCTGCGGCAGGGGCTGAGGATGTGCTGGAGAGGCTTCTGGAGGCATTTCCCAGCCAGCGGCAGCGGGGGATGCGGATCCGGCTGGCGGAAGTGTTGGAGGCAGTGATTTTTCAACGGCTTGTACCCGCCGAGGAAGGCGGAAGGAAAGCATTGTTTGAGATTCTGTATGGAGATCCCGGAGTGAGGGAACTGATACGAAAGGAAAAACTTCGTCAGCTTTCCGGAATGAAGAATACCAATTCATAAATTATGTTTCTGCGGATGCCGGTTCGTGGCTTTCGGCCCCGGCTTCCGCAGGACTTCGCATTTTCATTAAAATATCATTTTCTAAAAATTATAGTGAGCGGTTGTTCTGCGAAAGGAGGTACTAATGTACAGTACTGTTATTTCGGGAGCCCTGCAGGGAGTGTCGGCCTATCTGGTGTTTGTGGAGGTGGATGTGGCTTCCGGCCTGCCCTGTTTTTCTATGGTGGGATCCCTGAGCGGCGAGGTAAAGGAGTCCCGGGAGAGGGTGAGCGTTGCGCTGAAAAATGCAGGATTTGATCTGCCGCCGAAGAAGGTGACGGTAAATCTTTCCCCGGCGGACAGAAGAAAAGAGGGAAGTGCCTTTGACCTTCCCATAGCAGTGGGAATCCTGAATGCCCTGAATTGCTTCGGACAGTCGGCGGCAGAGGAAATCCTTTTTCTGGGGGAGCTGGGGCTGAACGGCGAGCTCAAAGGGGTTCGGGGTGTGCTGCCCATTGTGCGGGAGGCGGCGGCCAGAGGGATTCGGCAGTGCATTGTTCCGGCCGCAAACGCGGGGGAGGGAGCCGTGATTCCCGGGATTCGGGTGCGGGGAGCCGAAAACATCGGAGAGGTATTTGCCTTTCTCACACAGGGGCAGGAGGAAAAAGAGGAATTGCTGTCCGGCGGGATGGGGGATGTCTGGGGAGCGTCTGCACAGGAGCGGGAGGACATATTGGATTTTGAACAGGTAAACGGCCAGGACGCAGCCAGGCGTGCTGCGGAGATTGCGGCGGCAGGATTCCATAATCTTCTGATGGTGGGACCGCCCGGGGCGGGAAAATCCATGATCGCCAGGCGCATTCCGGGCATTCTGCCCCCGCTGACACTGGAGGAGAGCCTGGAGGTGACCTCCGTTGTCAGCGTGGCAGGACTGATGGAAGAGGGGAAAGGGCTGGTGAAGACACGACCATTTCAAAGCCCGCATCACACCATATCCCTGGCGGCTCTGACGGGAGGCGGGGTCAGCCCCAGGCCGGGAATGATCTCGCTGGCACATCGCGGAGTACTTTTCCTGGACGAGCTGCCGGAATTTCAGCAGACGGTTTTGGATTCCCTGCGCCAACCGCTGGAGGAGCGGAGGATTCATATTTCCAGGGCGGGAGGCAATGTGACCTATCCCAGCGATTTCATGCTGGTGTGTGCCATGAATCCCTGTCCCTGCGGCTATTATCCGGACAGAAACCGCTGTCGGTGTACGGATCCTCAGGTAAGGCGCTATATGAGAAGGGTATCCGGGCCCATTCTGGATCGGATCGATCTTTGCGTGGAGCTGCAGCCCGTAGATATCCGGGAGCTGAAGAGCAGGAAGAAACCGGAGAGCAGCGCCTCGATCCGGGAGCGGGTCCTGCGTGCGAGAAGGTGTCAGGAACAGCGGTTTCAGGGCACTTCCCGGCGCTTTAATGCGGACATGGAGGTATCGGATATAGAAAAGTATTGTGTTCTGGGAAAGGAGGAACAGGCGTTTATGGAGAAGCTTTATTGTTCTTTGCAGCTCAGTGCCAGATCCTATCACAGAATTTTAAAGGTTGCCCGGACCATTGCGGATCTGGAGGGACAGGAGACGCTTGGCGTGGAACAGCTGTTGGAGGCGTCCTGTTACAGGCCTTCTCTGGAGTACTGGATGATGTAGGGAGCCGCTGCGTTGGATGAGCAGAGAAAATCCGGAAGGCAAAAAGCAAAAAGGGAGAAGTGAACCGATGAAAGAGATCAGAGTAGTGCGAAGAGGGGACGGGGAGTATCCGCGAAGGCTTCAGGAGATACCGGGGCCGCCGGGAGAGCTGTATATCATGGGAGATTTGCCCGGGGAGGAGAGAGCGTCCGTTGCGGTGATCGGGGCGAGGGACTGCTCGGAATACGGGAGACATGTGGCGAACCGGCTGGGAAGGATTTTGGGAAAAAACGGAATACAGGTCATCAGCGGTATGGCCCGGGGAATCGACGGAATCGCCCAGCAGGCTGCGGTGGAGGCCGGGGGAAGCTCCTTTGCCGTCCTGGGAAGCGGTGTGGATATCTGCTATCCTGCACAGAACAGAAGGCTGTATGAAAAATTAAAGACGGCGGGAGGACTTCTTTCGGAATATCCGCCGGGAACACCGGTGAGGGCATGGCATTTTCCGCCCAGAAACCGCATTGTCAGCGGTCTGTCCGATGCGGTGATCGTGGTGGAGGCAAGGGAGCGGAGCGGGACGCTGATCACGGTGGATATGGCCCTGGAGCAGGGAAAGGAGGTCTATGCGGTGCCCGGCAGGCTGACGGACGGTCTGAGCGCAGGCTGTAACAGACTGTTGAAGCTGGGGGCCGGAATTCTTCTGGATCCCGGTGAATTTCTGGAAGAGCTTGGGGAAATCGCGGCGAAGCGCGGAATTCTGCTTTCGGCAGGAGCTTCCGGGGAGAAGGAGAAAGTCCCCCGGGATGCGCTGCCGCAGACGGCTTACAGGCTGCTTACAGAGGAGCCGCACCTTCGGCAGCTCTATGACGCGCTGGATTTTTTGCCTCGTTCTTCCGAGCAGATAAAAGAAAGACTTTCCGGGGAGTGGGGAGAAGGGCAGACTGCCGCCGGACTCATGCGTCTATGCATGGAACGGCTTGCCGTTCAGGTCAGTCCGGGACGGTTCTGCCTCCGGGGCGAAGAATGATTTGGTTTATTTGTGTCTTGCGCATTTGGGGAGAAAAGGCTATGATGGTCTGTAGAATAAACGTCGAAGAAGGAGATGCTTATGTACAGAGATCACACGCGGGCAGTAAAAATCGGAGACAGGGAGATCGGAGGCGGCAGGCCCATTCTGATCCAGTCCATGACCAACACCAGGACGGAGGACGTGGGGGCTACCGTGGCCCAGATACTGGAGCTGGAGCAGGCTGGCTGTGAGATTGTCCGCTGTACCGTGCCCACGGAGGAGGCGGCAAAGGCCGTGGGAGAGATCAAAAAGCAAATCCATATTCCGCTGGTTGCGGATATTCATTTTGATTATAAGATGGCGATTGCAGCCATGGAACACGGTGCGGATAAAATTCGGATCAATCCCGGAAACATCGGCGGCGCGGACAGGGTGCGGGCCGTGGTGGAGGCTGCGAAGGAAAGAGACATTCCCATTCGGGTGGGGGTAAACAGCGGCTCTCTGGAGAAAAATCTGCTGGAAAAGTACGGCGGTGTCACGGCGGAGGGAATCGTGGAGAGCGCAATGGATAAGGTGCGCATGATAGAGGAATATGACTATCAGAATCTGGTGATCAGCATCAAATCTTCGGATGTGCTGATGTGTGTAAGGGCTCATGAGCTTCTGGCAGGCAGGACCGACTATCCGCTGCATGTGGGGATTACGGAGTCCGGCACAGTGCAGAGCGGAAACATCAAATCGGCAATCGGTCTGGGACTGATTCTGCATCAGGGAATCGGGGACACGATCCGCGTCTCTCTGACGGGAAGTCCGGTGGAGGAGGTGCGGTCGGCAAGGCTGATTCTTCGGACGCTGGGACTCAGGAAGGGCGGCATAGAGGTGGTATCCTGTCCCACCTGCGGCAGAACCAGGATCGACCTGATCGGGCTGGCTGCCAGGGTGGAGAAGCTGGTGGAGGACTATCCGCTGGATATCAAAGTGGCCGTGATGGGCTGTGCGGTGAACGGGCCGGGGGAAGCGAAAGAAGCGGATCTTGGCATTGCGGGAGGCGACGGGGAAGGTCTTCTGATAAAAAAAGGGGAGATTATCCGAAAGGTGCCGGAAGGGGAGCTGCTTGAGGCGCTGAGGCAGGAACTGGAGCATTGGCAGGGCGTCCGCTGAGACGGGCAGGAGGGATTTTGATGACAAAGCCGTTTTTTGAGGTTTTTCCTACGCTGAAAATAGAGAATCCGCTGCATGACAGGCTGGAACAGGCCTCCGTGGAAAGGGTTTCGGCATCCAAAAGAAGAGATTCTCTTCATATTTATCTGTTCAGTACCCGGCTTATTCTGAAGGAAGATATCAGAAAGGCGGAGGAGGAAATCCGTAAGCAGCTGTTTCCCGGAATCGTGATCTCCGTGAAAATACAGGAACGCTTTGAGCTTTCCTCCCAATATACCCCGGAAAATCTGATGCAGCTCTATCGGGAGAGTATTCTGGAGGAGCTGAAGGACTACAGTTATGTGGAGTATAACGCCTTCCGGACGGCACAGATCGAATACCCTGATTCGGGCTGCATTGAACTGACTGTGGATGATACGGTTCCCAACCGCAGCAAGGAGGCGGAGCTTGTCCGTGTGCTGGAAAAGATTCTGGTGGAACGCTGCGGGCTGTCCTGCGGCGTCCGTATTCTGTACAGAGAGGCACAGTCGGGCAAATTTGCCGAGGACGATGAGCTGCGTATCCGGCTGAGGGTCAGGGAGATCTCCAGGCGTGCCGGAAAGAGCCGGGAGGAAGAAGGCGGCATGACCCGGGAAGCGGGAGAGACAGGAGAAGGGGCAAAAGCCGCAAAGGCAGCCTCCGGGGGGCGGCAGCCGGTGAAGCCGGGAGTGCTGCAGAAGGAGCAGAGCATTCGGGCCGCAGGCGGCGCAGGAGCCTCCGGCGGTTATGGGGGCGGCGGTTATCAGTCCGGTGAATTCCGAAAGAGCAGGGGAGAATTCCGAAGAGGCGGAGGCGACTATACCAAAACCCTGAAGCAATCCGAAAATGAGGATGTCATTTACGGAAAAGATTTTGATGAGGAAGCTCTGTCTATCGAGGATATTATTGGTGAGATGGGAGAGGTAGTCGTCCGGGGAAAGATCTTAAAGGCAGACAGTCGTGAGATCAAAAATGAGAGAACCATCGTCATGTTTGACATCACGGACTTTTCGGATACCATAGGAGTAAAGCTTTTTACCCGGAACGAGTTTGTGAAAGAGCTTATGGGAGCGCTGAAGCCGGGGGCGTTTGTGAAGCTGAAGGGTGTGGTGAATCTGGATAAATTCGACCATGACCTGACCATCGGCGCCGTCTACGGCATTAAAAAAATCAAAGACTTTACCACCACGCGTATGGATACGGCGCCTCACAGGAGAGTAGAGCTGCACTGCCACACGAAGATGAGCGATATGGACGGCGTCTCCGAAGCGAAGGATATTGTGAAGCGGGCGCATCAGTGGGGGCACAGAGCTGTGGCCATTACGGATCACGGGGTGGTGCAGAGTTTTACCGATGCAAATCATGTCTGGGAGGATTTGTGGAAGGCGGAGAAGGGAAAACGGTCGGAGGCGGGGGAAGAAACGCCGGACAAGCAGGACTTTTTTAAGATTCTGTACGGGGTGGAGGCTTATCTTGTGGACGATCTGAGGGAGATTGTCACAAATGACAGAGGTCAGACGTTCCAAGAGGATTTTGTGGTGTTCGATATTGAGACCACGGGCTTTTCCCCGGTGAACAACCGTATCATTGAGATCGGCGCAGTGAAGGTCTGCGGCGGTGAAGTGACGGAGCGATTTTCCACCTTTGTCAATCCAAGGGTGCCCATTCCCTTTGAAATCGAAAAGCTGACGGGGATTCGGGACGATATGGTTGCGGATGCGCCTTCCGTGGAGGAGGCCCTGCCCGGCTTCCTGGAGTTTGCCCGGGGCTGTGTGCTGGTGGCCCACAATGCAAATTTTGACATGAGCTTTATCATGGAAAATGCCAGAAGACAGAGTTTTCCCACAGAGTACACCTATGTGGATACGGTGGGAATTGCCAGAGTGCTCCTGCCGGGACAGTCCAAGCATACCCTGGACGCGGTGGCAAAGACGCTGAATATTTCACTGGATAACCATCATCGGGCGGTGGACGACGCGGAGTGCACTGCGTGGATCTTTGTAAAATTTATCCAGATGCTGGAAAAACAGGAGATCACCACACTGGCGCAAATCAATGCCAAAGGGGCGGCCAGCCCTGACCTGGTGAAGAAGCAGCCCTCCTACCATGCCATTATTCTGGCCAAAAACGATATGGGGCGCATCAATCTTTACAGGCTGATTTCGGAGTCCCATATTAAGTATTTCAGCAGGCATCCCAGGATTCCGAAAAGTTTGGTGATGAAGTACCGGGAGGGACTGATTCTGGGCAGCGCCTGCGAGGCGGGAGAGCTGTACAGGGCGCTGTTGGACGGCCAGAGCGATATGCAGATTGCCAGGCTGGTGCGGTTTTATGACTATCTGGAGATACAGCCGCTGGGAAACAACAAATATATGATTGCTTCCGAGAAGATACGGAATGTAAATTCCGAGGAGGATATCCGCAATATCAACAAGAGGATCGTGAAGCTGGGGGAGGAGTTCCACAAGCCTGTGGTGGCCACCTGTGACGTCCATTTTCTGGATCCGGAGGATGAGGTTTACCGCCGGATCATCATGGCGGGAAAGGGCTTTGAAGATGCAGACGATCAGGCGCCGCTGTATCTTCACACCACAGATGAAATGCTGGAGGAATTTTCCTATCTGGGCAGCGACAAAGCCTATGAGGTGGTGGTGAAGAACACGAATATGATTGCGGATATGTGCGAGACCATCTCGCCGGTGCGGCCGGACAAGTGTCCTCCTGTCATCGAGGACAGCGATAAGACACTGACAAAGATCTGTTACGACAGGGCTCACGAAATATATGGCCCCCAGCTTCCGGAGGTGGTGGAAAAGCGTCTGGAGAGGGAACTGAATTCCATTATTAACAACGGCTTTGCAGTGATGTATATCATTGCGCAGAAGCTGGTGTGGAAATCCGTGGAGGACGGTTATCTGGTGGGATCCCGGGGCTCTGTGGGAAGCTCCTTTGTGGCCACCATGTCCGGCATCACGGAGATTAACCCCTTAAGTCCCCACTACTACTGCAGCAACTGTCACTTTGTGGATTTTGACAGCGAGGAGGTGAAGGCCTACGCAGGAACGGCGGGAATTGATATGCCGGACAGGGCCTGCCCCGAGTGTGGGGAGCCGCTGCATAAGGAAGGCTTTGACATCCCCTTTGAAACCTTTCTGGGCTTTAAGGGGGACAAGGAGCCGGATATCGACCTGAACTTTTCCGGGGAGTATCAGTCCAAGGCCCATAAATATACGGAGGTGATCTTCGGCGCGGAGCAGACCTTCCGGGCGGGAACCATCGCAACCCTGGCGGACAAGACAGCCTTCGGGTATGTAAAGAGATATTATGAAGAAAGAGGAAAGCATAAACGGAACAGTGAGATAGAGCGGATCGTGGCAGGATGTACCGGGGTGCGCAGGAGTACGGGCCAGCACCCGGGGGGCATTGTGGTGCTGCCCTTTGGGGAGAATATTTTTTCCTTTACGCCGGTACAGCGGCCTGCCAACGATATGACCACGGATACCGTGACTACGCACTTTGACTATCACTCCATTGATCATAATCTGCTGAAACTGGATATTCTGGGACACGATGATCCCACCATGATCCGGATGCTGCAGGATCTGACGGGGAGGGATCCGCTTACCATTCCGCTGGACGGAAAGGATGTCATGAGTCTGTTCCAGAACACGGAGGCACTGGGGATTACGCCGGAGCAGATCGGAGGCACCCGGCTGGGGTGTCTGGGCATACCGGAGTTCGGCACGGACTTTGCCATGGCCATGGTAATAGAGGCACAGCCCAAATCCTTTTCGGATCTGGTGCGGATATCGGGGCTGTCCCACGGCACCAACGTGTGGGTGGGAAACGCCCAGGATCTGATCCGGGACGGCATAGCCACCATCTCCACCTGTGTGTGTACCCGCGACGATATCATGACCTACCTGATCAACAAGGGAGTGGAGCCGGAGAAGTCCTTCAAGATCATGGAGGCAGTGCGAAAGGGCATGGTGGCCAAGGGGAAGACACCGGCGGAGCAGTGGAAGGCGTGGAAGGAGGATATGACGGCCCATGACGTGCCGGACTGGTATATCAAATCCTGCGAGAAGATCGAGTATATGTTCCCGAAGGCCCACGCGGCTGCCTATGTCATGATGGCATGGCGGATCGGTTATTGTAAGATCCACTATCCCCTGGCTTATTACGGTGCGTTTTTCAGTATCCGTGCCAAGGCTTTTTCTTATGCGCTGATGTGCCGGGGACAGGCTCACATGGAGGCCGTCATGAAAGAGTACAAGCGCAGAATGGATGCGGTGGCCAACAAGGAAGTGGGAGCGGAGCCTCTCTCCAACAAGGAGGAGCTTGCCTACGGAGATATGCGTGTGGTACAGGAGATGTACGCCAGAGGCTATGAGTTTGAACCCATTGACATCTTCCGGGCGCAGTCCAGATCTTTTCAGATTGTGGGAGATAAGCTGATGCCTTCCTTAAGCAGCATTGACGGGCTGGGGGAGAAGGCGGCGGACGCCATCGTGGAGGCGGCAAAGGACGGGCCGTTTCTGTCGAAGGAAGATTTCCGGGAGCGGACCAGGGTATCCAAGAATATTGTGGATATGATAGCGGAGCTGGGGCTTCTGGGGGATTTGCCGGAGTCCAACCAGCTGAGTCTGTTCGATCTTTAAAATTGTATGTGCCATGCGTTCGCCGTGTATGTAAGGCGGATTCTGGTTGACTTTAACAGTACTATGGGGTATGATGGTCGTGCCGTGATTTATGAGGCAAAAGGGTGAATTTAATGAAAACCTGTAACTAAAAAATATTTGCGGTATATGTGGCGAATTGTGAAAGAAGCAAAAAGAATATAGATATGGAAAAAAAAGAAGAAGTAACGACAAACATATGCAGAGATACATTGAGAATCAAACAGGGCGTATATACAATCTGTTTTGTTTTGTTTTGTCTGATTGACCAGATTGTGGGCAGCGCTACAGGAAGAGTCCAGCATACGGCTGTAAACTGTAGCGGATTTTTGATTGCGATCATCATTTTTACCGGGTGTCATTGGAAAGATTTTATACGTTTACCTTATCTGTTATGGACGATTTGCAGTGTGATCGGGGGAAGTATTGCAGTTAATTGGGGCCGCCAGAATTATGATGGTTATGGGAAATGGGTTACTGCAGTTATAAATGTTATCATATACGGATACCTGGTGATACGAATTTTTATGCGGATATGTGAAGAAAAAAAGGCTCCCCGGTTGAAGTGGTCTGTTTTCGGCGTTTGGGTGGTCATGATGCTGGCTATGGTATTTTCTGATAATGATTCGGTGTGGCCGGTGTGGTATCTGGTGATGTTTGGCTGCTTTTACCTGACAGAGTTTACAAGGGAAGAGTTGAATGCCCTGTTTAACGGTATGCTGAACGGAATTATTATTGGGTTTTGTATTCTGCAGAGTTTCGCCACTATGTTCAGAGCATTCGACACTTTGCGATATACGGGAATGTATACGAATGCAAATATGTATGCTCTGTTCTGTCTGATTGTTCATGCGGCTATTCTTGGAAAGTGGTATCAGTTTAAAAGGAATGGAGCATCACCGATTTGGAGTGTATTGGCGGGACTTGGAAGCGGCATTTTGATGGCGTATTGTTTCTTGGCAATCGGACGTGCGGCCATGATTGTAATGTGCTTTAACACGGTACTTTTGATCGCACTGTTTTTCTTCCAGGAAAAGGGAAAAAGATTTCTCAAAGCTTCCGGTAGGCTGGCGGCTGTAATGTTGTCGGCAATATTGATGTTTCCTGCGGTGTTTTTCAGTGTAAGAGTAATACCGGCGAGCTTTTCTTCTGCTATGGTTCTAACGGGAGATCCAGGGAATAAGATTCAGGGAATGGTGCATTCGTGGGATGACCGTTATATTGAAATGGATGAATTTTTGGAGGCCGCTCTGGGTAGATTGTTCTGGTTCCTGTTTCCGAAGGAAGCGGAGGAAGACGATGCGGATTTTGTGGGTCGGATCTGCGATTTCTGGGTTCCTTCTTTGAAGGTGTATGCTGCGGAAGAAAGCCGGGAGGGAAACTTAACGGTTGCAGAGAAAAAGCCTTGGGGCAGCGGTCTGGAACGGGAGGATCCCGTACTGTCAGAGAAAGACGAAATGTCAGATCCGGTTAAGGTTCGGTGGGCAATCTATAAGACTTATCTGGGACGATTGAACCTTAAAGGGCACAGGAACTGTGAGGATGGGGTTTGGGTAACGGCAGAAGGGTATTTTGCGCCCCATGCTCATAATTTTCTTCTTCAGATCATGTTTTCTTTTGGAATTCCGGCGGGGGTGCTGTTTTTATTGCTTGCCGTGGCCGTCGTTTTGTGCTGTTTGAAGCGATGTCTTGATAAGGCACAGGGAAACTGGTTTTTTGTCGTGGGAGTTTTCATGATTACTTCTTTCGTAGGATTTGGAGTTCTGGAGATTGACTGGAGACTTGGACAGCTTTCCTTTTTGGCTTTTTTTGTGGTACAATATTTATTGCTTCACAAGTGCGGCGAAGAAAATGAAAAAACATTTTCTTTATCGAACCGGGGTAGAAAATGGAAAAGATTAGTTTTGGAGCCAACATCGGAAAAGCAGCGTCCGTATATTGGTAAGAAGGAATAGGCGGCTATGGGGAATAGTTTCAAAGCACGGGTTAATCGGATATGGCTTTTGCTGTGTATAGTATTGGCGGGAGCAACGGCTCTTTCCGTTGGCAGGAGCTGGATCATTGGTTTGGATATGGATGAGCAGTATGCTGTAGTGCTGGCGTATCGAATAGCAAAAGGGGATATGCTGATCAGGGAGATATGGGACCCACATCAGACCTCTGCGATTTTACCTGCACTTTTGATTAAGGTATTTCTTCTTTTTACGGAAGATAATACCTTTTTGCTTTTATATTTGCGGATATCAGGGACTTTATTCCAAGCGATTGTAAGTTTTCTCTGGTATCGGGTCATGCGGGCGGAGTACGGTAAACGTCCCGCACTGTTGACGGCGCTGGTGTTTTTTCATACTATGGCCAAGTGGATTGTGACCCCGGAATTTGCCAATCAGCAGCTTTTATTTTGGATATTGATGATTCTGTGTCTGTATTGTTATGAAAAAAACAGGAAGGATCGTTACTGTGTCTATGCTGGAATTGCGATGTGTTTTACAGTTTTGGCTTATCCGTCCTGTGTTTTGTTGTTTGTCTTTTATTTGATATGGCTGGGCAGGAGAGAGAAGAGAGGGGCAATATTTCTGACTTTGACCTGTGTCGCTGGTGCTGGCATTTTTACCGGGCTTTTCCTTTCTGATTTGTCCTTTTCGGAATTTGCCCTGTATATGGAACAGATTCTTGCGGATCCGATGCATAGTGAGGGGATACTGACAAAACTGGCCGCATATTGTAGAGAGGCAGCCGGACTGGCAGTATATGTTTTGGCTTATCTGATAATGGGATTAATTATTTTTTTCATGATTGAGAAGATAGTCTGCAAAAAAATTGACTGGAAAGAAGCTTATCAGAAAAAGAGTAGCATTTTCCTTTGGGTTTTATGCATTGCTGCCGTCGATCAGATCCGAATGTGGTTATTTTGGCATACGCCAACGGTGCATCCTCAGTTGCATTATTTGTTATTGTATGCATTGGGCGGATTTCTTTATTATTCGGGAACCGAAGAAAAAAAGCGCAGTTGGAACACCTTGTATGCCCTGGCCTGGCGATCATCTCTGGTTGGCTTTGGGGCGGTGCTGTTGTTGACGAATCTTGATCTGAAATCTTCTTTTGTACATTTGCTTCCCGGTATGCTGGTGGCTCTTTTATTCTGGTGCGACAGCAGAAGCACGCAAAAGGATAGTTCGGGAACTGTAATGGCATTTTCAAAAGTGGGTCTGATTGCCCAAGCAAAGATTCTGTGCGGGGTTGCGCTGCCTGTTCTATGGGTGCTGTTTCTGATCGGGGCCAGAGGTTATCTGGTACGGGCCGACGAGGGAATGTCCATGAATGTTTTTGTTGTAAAGCAGAAGGCGCTGTATGGAGCTGCTAAAAATGTTTACTGCTCCTATATGACAGGCTATCAGTATAACAGTGATTATCTTTTTATAGAGGAAAATCTGGAACCGGGAACCAGGGGGCTGTATATCGGCAGAGAATTATTGATGGTTTATCTCATGAATGATATGGAGATATGTACACCTTCGGTTATCAGTACGCCGGTGTATAACGAGAGGTATTTGAAATATTATGAGATGAATCCGGACAAAATGCCGGAAGTACTCATTATTGACAAGGGATATTTTCAGGCTATGAACAATAATCCGGAGTTTATTTCAAAATGGGTTAAGGAGGAGTACAACTGGGAAAAGAAGAAAGAATCAGATTTTTTGTGGATTGTGGAGCGCAGGTAATGTGTTTGAAAAACGACCTCTAAAAAAATTGTGTAAATTTTTCAAAAAAGTACTTGCAATTTTTTTGGAAATGTATTATTATAAGCAAGTACCGCAAGTGCGGTGCTTACAAGGCTGATTGGTCAAGCGGTTAAGACGCCGCCCTCTCACGGCGGAAACAGGGGTTCGATTCCCCTATCAGCTGTTTCTTCATTTGAAGAGCCCAACCCCGAAGAAGTGTTGAAACAATTTGTTTCAATGCTTTTTTGTTTTGTGAAAAAACCATAAAAGCCTTGCGCCCGGGAATCTTTTGGTGTATAGTGATTCACGATTAGCGTTTGCAAAGGGGTATGAATATTATGGCTAAGTATCTGGTAATCGTGGAGTCGCCTGCCAAGGTGAAGACGATCAGAAAATTTTTGGGCGCCAATTATGCGGTGGCGGCCAGCAACGGACACGTCCGTGACCTGCCCAAAAGTTCCTTGGGAATCGATGTGGAACACGACTATGAGCCCAAATATATTACGATCCGCGGGAAGGGGGATATCCTTGCGGCGCTTCGGAAAGAAGTGAAAAAGGCCGAGAAGATCTATCTTGCAACAGACCCGGACCGGGAGGGGGAGGCCATTTCCTGGCACCTGTTTTATGCGCTGAAGCTGGAGGACAAAAAAGTTTATCGGATCACCTTCAACGAGATCACGAAGAATGCGGTGAAGGAATCCCTGAAAAACGCAAGGGAGATCAATATGAATCTGGTGGATGCCCAGCAGGCCAGACGAGTGCTGGACCGGATGGTGGGTTACCGGATCTCGCCGCTTCTGTGGGAGAAGATCAAGCGGGGGCTGAGCGCCGGCAGGGTGCAGTCCGTGGCACTGCGGATTATCTGCGACAGAGAGGACGAGATCAATGCCTTTGTGCCGGAGGAGTACTGGAGTCTGGATGTGAATCTGAAGGTGAAGGGCGAAAAAAAGCCGATCTGTGCAAAATATTACGGAACGGTTCAGGAAAAGCAGACGATCACCTGCAGGGAACAGGCGGAGTCCGTTCAGAAGGCGCTGGAGGGGGAAACGTTTGGGATTACCGAAGTGAAAAAGGGAGAACGGCTGAAGAAGGCGCCGCTGCCCTTCACCACCTCCACGCTGCAGCAGGAGGCCAGCAAGGCTTTGAATTTTTCCACTCAGAAGACCATGCGACTTGCGCAGCAGCTCTACGAGGGAGTAGAGATCGAGGGAGAGGGTACGGTGGGTCTTATCACCTACCTTCGTACGGATTCCACCCGCGTGTCCGAGGAGGCGGAGGCCATGGCGGCGGAGTTTATTGAGTCTCATTACGGGAAGGAATATCTGGGCGGAGAGACGTCCCGGAAAAAAAACGGACAGAAGATACAGGATGCCCATGAGGCGATCCGCCCCACGGATATCGGAAGACTTCCCGCCGCTATGAAGGAGCAGCTGCCAAGAGATCTGGCCCGGCTTTATCAGTTGGTATGGAAACGGTTTACAGCCAGCAGAATGAGCGCCGCCAGGTACGAGACCACATCGGTTCGCATACAGGCGGGGGAGCATGTGTTTACCCTTGCCGCATCCTCCAGAAAATTTGACGGTTTCCTGAGCGTCTACAGCGCGGAGGAGGACAAGGAGGAGGAAAACACACTGAGCGGGGAGCTGAGCAGGGAAAGCAGCCTCTCCTTTCTCTCCTTTGATCCGGCACAGCACTTTACCCAGCCCCCTGCCCATTACACGGAGGCTTCGCTGGTAAAGGCGCTGGAGGAGCTGGGAATCGGACGCCCCAGCACCTATGCGCCCACCATCACCACCATTCTGGCCAGACGATATATCGTCAAGGAGGGAAAGAATCTCTATGTGACCGAGCTGGGCGAGGTGGTGAACAGCATGATGAAGAACGCGTTTCCCACCATTGTGGATGTGAATTTCACGGCGAATATGGAGGCTCTTCTGGACAGCGTGGAGGAAGGAAACGTAAAGTGGAAGACCATTGTAGCCAATTTTTATCCTGACCTGGACGAGGCCGTAAAGAAGGCGGAGGAGGATCTGGCGGAGGTAAAAATCGCGGATGAGGTCAGCGACCAGGTCTGTGAGCGCTGCGGCAGGCAGATGGTGATTAAGTACGGCCCGCACGGCCGGTTTCTGGCCTGTCCGGGCTTTCCGGAGTGCCGCAACACGCTGCCTTATTTTGAAAAGATCGGTGTGGCCTGCCCCAAGTGCGGCAGGGACGTGGTTCTGAAAAAGACCAAAAAAGGAAGAAAGTATTTCGGATGTATTGACAATCCAAACTGTGATTTTATGGTGTGGCAGAGGCCCACAGGGGAAAAATGCCCCGACTGCGGTTCGGTTCTTCTGGTCAAAGGGAATAATCTGGTATGTGCAAACGAGAAGTGCGGCTACCGGGTTCAGAACAAGAAGGAAGAAATAAAATAGGTGAATTGCTGTATTTTGCCAAAATTGTCTTACAAATCTCAAAAAAACGGAAAATTTCCATGGATTCGGCATTGTAAACAGTCTATTTATGTGATACAATGACACCATGGTTTCCGTATGCAGGCAGATGGAGGACGGAGGTTTGGTATGAGCAGTGTACAGCTTTTGGATAAAACCAGAAAAATCGGTAAGTTGTTGCACAATAATAATTCCAGCAAGGTAGTATTCAACGATATCTGCAAGGTGATGCGTGAGATTTTGTGTTCCAACGTACTGGTGATCAGCAGAAAGGGAAAGGTGCTGGGCATCGGCAAATCCGAGGGGATCCAGTCTATCACAGAGCTGATCGACGAGAACGTAGGCGGGTTTATAGACAATATGCTGAACGAGAGGCTTCTGGGGGTACTTTCCACAAAGGAGAATGTGAACCTGGAGACCCTGGGCTTTGAAAGTTCTGATATCAGAAAGCTTCAGGCAATCATCACACCCATTGAGATAGCAGGCGAACGGCTGGGGACACTGTTTATCTATAAGTGCGACGTACAGTATGACATTGACGATATCATACTCTGCGAGTACGGTTCCACGGTGGTCGGCCTGGAAATGCTCCGTGCGGTGAATGAGGAGAGTGCGGAGGAGAGCCGTAAGGTCGCGGTGGTGAAGTCTGCCATCAGTACGCTTTCCTTTTCCGAGATGGAGGCCATCACTCACATTTTTGACGAGCTGGGCGGCATGGAGGGTATTCTGGTTGCCAGCAAGATCGCGGACAGAGTGGGGATTACCCGGTCCGTGATTGTGAATGCGCTGAGAAAGTTTGAGAGCGCCGGGGTCATTGAGTCCAGATCCTCCGGCATGAAGGGGACCTATATCAAAGTGCTCAACGATGTGGTGTTTGACGAGATAGAGGAGCTGAAACGCCAGAATCAGCGGATCTGACTGTAATTTCATATTCAAATGGATTTGGACGGCCAAGGCCGTATGAAAAGGGATTTATTAGCTTGATAATAAGTCCCTTTGTTTTGTTCCGGAATACCATATAATGTAATTTTGCATAAATTCACACAAAATCTATTGTGTTTTTGCCAAAATCCATTATAATAGAATGGAATGTGCGGTCTGACCGTACGAGGGGAGCTGTTTTTTATATAATATTATATATTATATTATGCCCGTGCAGGCGGGTAAGGGGGTATAAATATGATTCAAACCAATGTATTTGACTATGTCAGAATTCTGGATAAGGCAGCGGACGCAAGCTGGATCCGCCATCAGGCCATATCCAACAATATCACGAATGTGGATACTCCCGGCTATAAGAGGCAGGATGTGGCATTTGAGTCCGTGCTTCAGAAGGCGCTGGGGTATAACCGCTATCAGTCTATGGATTCCAAGGTAACCAATGCCAAGGCAAAGAATCTTTCAGTCAGAACCTTCACGGACTATTCCGGTTTTTCCTACCGTCTGGACGGAAATAATGTGGATATTGAAAACGAGAACGTCATGCTTGCGGAAAACCAGCTGAAGTACCAGGGACTTCTGACCTGTATCAACCAGGAGTTTACCAATCTTCAGACGGTTATGAAGTAGTGCGTAAAAAGGAAAGAGGAATAAATTCGGAAGAAGGAGAATAGAAATTATGAGCATGTTTTCAGCATTTAACATAAATGCGTCCGGGCTGACGGCACAGAGGTATCGTATGGATGTCATCTCGGAGAATGTGGCGAATGCCAGCACCACCAGGACGGCAGACGGTACGCCTTACCGCAGAAAGGTAGTCACTTTCGAGGAGAAGGGCGGGCAGACGGCTTTCAGCCGGGTGCTGGGCAAGGCGGCGTACAGCCATGGCTACTCGGGACAGGGAGTGAAGGTCAGCGGTGTCTATGAGGATCATGAGACGGAGATGAACATGGTTTATGATCCCTCGCATCCCGACGCGGATGAGAATGGATATGTGACCTATCCCAATGTAAATATCATCACGGAAATGACGAATATGATCGATGCCAGCAGAGCGTACGAGGCAAATTCCACCGCATTCAACGCCAGCAAGTCAATGGTGCTGCAGGGACTTGAGATAGGCCGATAACACATGTGCAGATAATTCCAGGAGGAGTACATAGATGAACATCACTTCGATTAATGGCATGTCCCCGGTGGACGCCGTATCGTCTGTGACGGAAGCCACAGACATTCTCAACAGAAAGAGCAAAAAGACGGACGGCACCTTGTTTGATGCCTTCCTGAATTCAGCCATTGACAATATCAAGACCACGAACAGTTATCTCTCCGATATGGAGAATGAGGAGATCCGATTTGCCCTGGGGGAGACAGAGAACTCACATGATCTGACCATTGCGCTTCAGAAGGCATCTTCTGCCTTGCAGTATACCGTTGCGATCCGCGACAAGCTGATGGAGTCTTACCGTGAAATCATGCAGATACAGATCTGACGGGAATGTAGAAACCAAGTAGGGGAGAAGTACCATGGCTGACAAGCTGAAAGAAATATGGGCAAAGATACAGGGGTGGTGGAACCGATTCACCGCCAGGCAGAAGACGATCATCATTGCGATTGCGGCGGTGGTGATTTTTGCCTTTGCCATCCTGATATATGCAATTTCCAGACCCCAGTATACCAGGCTGGGCACTTATGCAAACACGGCGGAGTCCTCCGAGGTGGTGTCTATTTTGGATGACGCGGGGATCACCCACAGGGAATCGGATGACGCGCTGACCATTGAGGTGGTTACCGACCAGCTCTATCAGGCGAATCTGGCGTTGGGCTCGGCGGGGATTGTCTCCGATATGCTCAAGTACGGCGATTTCGTAAACAGTAGCATGTCTACCACCACCTCCGACCGGGAGAATCAGTGGCAGCTCTATTTGCAGGAGCAGCTGCGTCGGACCCTGAAGGCACAGGAATCCGTGAAAGAGGCGTGGGTTGTTTTGACGATACCGCCTCAGAACGGCACGCTGGCGGCGAGCCAGGAGGAAGCCTCCGCGTGGATCACTTTGGAGCTGGACGGAAATCTTTCCTCATCCCAGGCTGCCGGGCTGGCCAGATGTGTAGCCGCATCTCTGGGAAATGCCACCACGGCAAATATCACCATTATAGATCAGGAGTCCAACCTGCTCTTTGCGGGGGGAGACGACTATTCGGCTGCCGGACTGGCAAACTCTCTGCAGGAGCTGCAGAACCAGGCGCAGGCGATGGTGGCCAATCAGCTCAAAAAAGTGCTTTACGGGACAAAGCAGTTTGACAGCATTGAGGTATCCAGTCATCTGGAGCTTGATTTTTCCGAATACCAGGAGGCTGTGAAGGAATATTATGTGAACGGCGACAGAACGGAGGGCTTTCTTGCCCATCAGGATGTGTTTGGATCCAGCAGCGTCAACGAAGGCGGCGGCATTCCCGGGACGGATTCCAATGACGGGGAGAACCTGAACACCTATGTGAATCCCGATTTTGGAAGCAGCGAGTCCACACAGGACGAGACTTCCAGCGACTATCTGGTCAATGAGAAGAACACCAGCAAGGTGACGCCTGCGGGGGGGATTGTATACGACGATTCCTCGTTGTCGATTGCCATGATCCGGTTCCGTGAGTATCGTGAGGAGAGTGTCAGGGCCCAGGGGCTTCTGGACGGTACGAGCTGGGAGGAATTCAAGGAAGCCAACCGGGCGGACGTGAAGCTGGAGGTGGAACAGGAGTATTACCAGATGGCGGCAAACGCCACGGGCATCAGTGCGGACAGGATCACGATCCTGGCTTATGAGTCCCCTCTTTTCTATGATAAGGAGGGCATGAATGTCACCGGCACGGATGTGCTGAGCATCGTGATGATCGTGCTGATCCTGGGGCTTTTGGCATTTGTAGTGCTCAGGAGCATGAACTTTAAGAAGGAGGTACAGGACGAGGAGGAGCTTTCCGTGGAATCCCTGCTTCAGTCCAACCCTGAGGATATGCTGGAGACCATTGATGTGGAGACAAAGTCCGATACCAGAAAGCTGATAGAGAAATTTGTGGATGAAAATCCCGAGGCGGCGGCCAGCCTGCTGAGAAACTGGCTGAACGAGGATTGGGAGTAAACGGGCGAGGGAGTAAAAGATTATGGCAAAGGGAAAAGAAGACGGCCTGAAGGGGATACAAAAGGCGGCGATCCTGTTGATCTCGCTGGGGCCCGAGCGGTCCGCGGGGATCTTTAAATTCCTGAAGGAGGAGGAGATCGAGGAGCTGACACTGGAGATTGCAAATACCAGAAGCGTGACGCCGCAGGAGAAGGAAGAGGTCATCAACGAGTTTTACGAGGTCTGTCTGGCGCAGCAGTATATCGCAGAGGGCGGTATCAACTACGCCAAGGATCTGCTGGAGAAGGCTGTGGGCTCCGAGAAGGCGATGGATGTCATCAGCAAGCTGACGGCGTCCCTGCAGGTAAAGCCTTTCGAGTTTGTGCGAAAGACCGATGCGTCTCAGATCATCAACTTCATTCAGGACGAACACCCTCAGACCATTGCGTTGATTCTTTCCTATCTGTCGCCGGGACAGGCAGCGTTCATCATCTCGGCACTTGCCCCGGACAGACAGGCGGATGTGGCCAGACGTATCGCAGTGATGGATCGCACCAGCCCCGACGTGATCAAGGAGGTGGAGAAGGTGCTGGAGTCCAAGCTGGCAAGTCTGGTAAATCAGGATTACACCATCATCGGCGGTGTGGACGCTGTGGTGGAGATCCTGAATACGGTGGATCGGGGAACGGAGCGCCATATCATGGAGACTCTGGAGATCGAGGAACCCGAGCTGGCAGACGAGATCAGAAAGAAAATGTTCGTGTTCGAGGATATTCTGCTTCTGGACGACAGAGCGATTCAGCAGGTGCTGCGTAGCGTGGACAACAGTGATCTGGAGATGGCGCTGAAGAATGCCAACGAGCAGGTTCAGACCGCGATCTTCAACAACCTTTCCAAGCGTCTTGCGGTTATGATCAAGGAAGACATGGAGTTTATGGGACCTGTCCGTATGAAGGATGTGGAAGAAGCACAGCAGAAGATTGTAAATATCATCAGAAAACTGGAGGATTCCGGTGAGATTGTAATCTCCAGAGGCGGAGGTGACGAGATCGTTGTCTAGTAATTTGTTGAAGCAGTTTGCCACTGTGGTTCAGGAGGATGAAAAGAGAGTCATCGATGTCAATGCGCTGCTTCAGCGCCGGCGGGAAGAGCGTGCCAGACAGCAGCGGGTGGAAGACTCCGACGGCTTTGCGGCAGGTCTGGACGCCCAGGAGATATCCGTGGATGAGATGGGCGAGGCCGGAGGCAATGTGCTGAAGGCTCAGGAGGATATCAGACAGATGCTGGATCAGGCCAGGGAGGATGCGGAAGCCATTCTCGCCCGGGCCAGGGAGGATGCGGCTGCGCTGAACGATCAGGCTCATGCTCAGGCAGAGGAGGAGAAGGCAGGAATCCTGGCCGAGGCGAAGCAGCAGGGCTATGCGGAAGGACTGAGAAAGGCCCAGGCAGAGGAACAAAAGCTCCGGCAAAGCTATCAGGAGAAGGAAAGACAGCTGGAAGAGTTTTATCAGTCCCAGCTGGATGGGCTGGAGTCTCAGCTGGTGGCGGCCATCACGGGGATCTACGAACAGATTTTCCGGGTGGAACTGTCGTCCAACCGGGATATTCTGACCTATCTGATTTCGGCAACCATGAAAAAGGTGGACGGCGGACGTGAGTTCCTGATCCATGTATCAAAGGAAGATTATCCTTACGTCAGCATGCAGAAGAAGCAGCTTCTGGCAGGAGCGGTTTCCGCAGGCTGCAGTATTGAGACGGTGGAGGATCTGACACTGGCAAAGAACGAGTGCCTGATAGAGACGGAGAACGGCATCTTTGACTGCGGGCTTGGAACACAGCTCGCGGAGCTTAAACAGAAGCTGACGCTGTTATCCTGGTCCGGGGAGGAATGACGTTTGCAGGCGGTTTCCGTTAACATTGAAAAATATAACAGACTGAAAGAAGAGAGCTTTTTCCGCAGGCTCGGCAAGGTGGTCAATGTGGTGGGACTTACCATTGAGTCCGCAGGACCGGAAGCCAGACTGGGGGACGTGTGCAGGATTCTGCCCGCGGGGGAAGCCGCTCCCATTATGGCGGAGGTGGTTGGCTTCAAGGATAAGAAGACGCTGCTCATGCCTTATGATTCCACAGATGGCATCGGTCTGGGCTGTATGGTGGAGAATACCTGTCGTCCGCTTCAGGTGACGGTCAGCAGTCAGCTGCTGGGCAAGGCTCTGGACGGGCTGGGAAGACCCATAGACGGCACTGTGGTGGAGGGGACGGCCTGCTCTGTGGAGGCGCCGCCTCCGGATCCCATGAGCCGTGAGATTATCGACACGGTTCTTCCGCTGGGTGTGAAGGCAGTGGACGGCCTGATCACCGTGGGCAAGGGACAGCGAATCGGTATTTTTGCCGGTTCCGGTGTGGGCAAGTCCACACTGATGGGTATGTTTGCCAGAAATACAAAGGCGGATATCAATGTCATCGCGCTGATCGGAGAGAGAGGCCGTGAGGTGCGGGAGTTTATTGAGCGAGATCTGGGCGAAGAGGGCATGAAGCGCTCGGTGGTGGTAGTGGCTACCTCCGACAGACCGGCTCTGGAGAGAAACAAGGCAGCCAAGACGGCTACCGCCATCGCGGAATATTTCCGGGATCAGGGCAGGGATGTGCTTTTGATGATGGACTCTCTGACCCGGTTTTCCATGGCGCAGAGAGAGATCGGCTTAGCCAGCGGGGAACCGCCGGTGAGCAGGGGATATCCGCCCAGTGTTTACTCGGAGATGCCGAAGCTTCTGGAGCGGGCAGGAAGAGCCGAGAAGGGGTCCATCACGGGACTGTATACCGTGCTGGTGGACGGCGACGATTTCAACGAGCCCATCACCGACACTGCCAGAAGTATTCTGGACGGACATATCATGCTTGACAGAAAGCTGGGGCACAAAAACCATTACCCGGCTATCGACGTTCTGCAGAGCATTTCCCGATGCATGAGCCAGATTGCGGAAAAGGGGCACAAGCAGGCGGCCAGCAGGCTGAAGACAGTACTCGCCACCTACAGCGAGGCGGAGGATCTGATCAATATAGGCGCTTACAAGAGCGGCAGTAATCCGGACATTGACTATGCCATTTCCAAAATCGGCGCAGTCAATGAATTCCTGTGCCAGGATGTGGATGAAAAGCTGGATTTTGAGACCAGTGTAGGACTGCTGGAGCATTTGTTTGATAATTAGAGGGATGGACGGTTATGGCAAGGTTTCGGTACTCGATGCAGAGCATCCTGAACATAAAGCTGAAGATGGAAACGCAGGCCAAACAGGAATTCAGCTCCGCACGGGCCGTGCTGGATGAGGAAGAGGAACGGCTGGGCAGGCTCTATGACCGGAAGAGCGGCTATGAGAGAGAGGCCGAGCTTCTTTTGTCCGGAACGCTGAATCTGAGAGCCATCGGAGAAAACAGAGCGGCTGTCCGCTGCATGGAAAGGTACATCTCGGAGCAGAAGGTGAGGATTACCATAGCGGAGAGAAACCTGGAACAGGCAAGACTGCGGCTGACGGAGGTCATGAAGGAAAGAAAAACCCATGAGACGCTTAAGGAGAAGGCGTTTCAGCAGTTTCTCGCGGATGAAAAAAGGCAGGAAGGCAAAGAGGTTGACGAGCTTACCAGCTATACATACGGGCAGCGCAGGAAGGATGAACTGAGCAGCGCACTGGCATGACGCTGCATAACGGGAGGCAGATATGGCAAGGGAAAAGACGCCGGCGGCAGCGCCTTCGGCTGAGGATGAAAAGAAGAGAATAGAGAACGAGAAAAAGGATCTGAAAAAGAAACAGAAAGATCAGAAAAAGGAAGCGAAGCGCCGGGCCAAGGAGATTGCAAAGCAGGAGGAGGAGCTGGGACTGGACGAGGGGAACGGTCTGGTTACCTTCGGCGCTACCGTTTTGATCGTCTTTCTGTGGATCGCCGTGGTGTGTGTGATCGTGAAGCTGGATATCGGCGGCTTCGGAAGTACGGTGCTGGCTCCGATTTTGAAGGATGTTCCTGTGGTGAATAAGATTTTGCCGGGGGTGTCCCTGACGGAAACCGACAATCCGGAAAATTACGGGGGGTACTCCAGCCTTCAGGAAGCGGTGGACTATATCCGGCAGCTGGAGCTGGAGCTGGAGCAGGTGAGGACGGCTTCCGGCACCAAGGACGAAGATATTGAAAGGCTTCTGAAAGAGAATGAGAGACTGAAAGAGTTTGAGAACATGCAGGTGGAATTTCAGCGGATCCAGACAAAGTTCGGGGAGGAGGTCATCTATGCGGAGAACGGGCCGGGGCCCGAGGAGTACCGCAAGTGGTACGAAGAGTTTGATCCCGCCACGGCGGAAACTCTGTATAAGCAGGTGATCCTTCAGCAGGAGGAAAGCAAGGAGATTCAGGAATTCGCAGAGTCTTACTCCAGTATGAAGCCCAAGGAGGCAGCGGGGATTTTTAACGAGATGACGGATAATCTGAACCTGGTGGCAAAGATTCTGAACGCCATGTCTGCGGATGAGAGAGGAAAGATTCTGGGGGCCATGGATGCGGAGGTGGCTGCCAGACTCACAAAAATTATGGATCCGGACACTTAAGTATTTGGGAAAACATGCCGACATAAATACGAGGACATTTATGTTCTGCTTGTTCATTGATAATTACAGGAAAGGAGGTCAGAAATGACAAGTACATCTGTAAAGGATGCGAGCCTTGGTGCAGGCGGCCTGCTGCCGGTGAGCACGAAGGCCGTCCGGAGCGGCGGATTTCAGGCGGTCTGGAACAGTCGTACGGAGAGAACGCCGGAGAGCGGCCCGAAACACGAGGACGCTCAGACTGCAAAGGTCAGGAAAACTCCGGGAGATTCATTGAAGGCGAGGGATGAACACAGGGCTCGGACGGAAGAACGGGAGCCCATCCGAGACGTGGAAGAGCGTGCGGACATCCCGGACGGGGAGATGGAGGAAATACCGGAGGAGGCCCTGGAGGTACTGCAGGCGGCAGCCATGGAGCTGTTAGTGAAGGTTGCGGACATTCTTGAGGTCAGCCCGGAGCAGCTTCAGGGACATATGGAGGAGTTGGGCATGGAAGCCCTTGACCTGCTGGATTCCGGAAAGCTGGGAGAACTTCTGCTGTCTGTAAAGGGGGCGGAGGATCTTTCGACACTGGTGACGGACGAAGGACTTTATGACTGCTTTCAGAAGGTGATGACCGAACTGGAGGGTGCGCTGCAGGAGAGCGGAGAGATTCTGGAGAAAGAACCGGAACAGCTTCCGAAATTGTTGGAGCAGATTCAGGACGGCACTGTCCTTCCGGAGACGACGGAGCTTTCGGAAGGTATGGAGCAGCCGGAGGAGCTTTCACCGGAAATGGAAGTTGCGGATCAGCGCGGTGAAGAGCGCGCAGAGTCTCAGGGAACCATGGAACAGCTTCCTGAAGGCACGGGGACGGCGGACAGGACGTCTGCCCAGACCCGTGGCGACGGAAGAGAAAGCCGCCAGAGTGGAGGCGGAGAGAGAGGGCAGGGAGCGGATCTGTTTGCCCAGAATCTGAGAACCCAGGAGTTTGAACCTCAGGTACAGCAGGCGGCTGTAGCGGAGAGTGCATGGGATGCGGATACACAGAATATCATGCGTCAGATTCTGGATTACATGAAGATCAACTTAAAGCCGGATGCTTCCAGCCTGGAGATGCAGCTGCACCCGGCCAGCCTGGGGACGCTGCAGGTACAGGTTGCGTCGAAGGGCGGTGTGGTCACGGCCAACTTTATTACCCAGAACGAGGCGGTGAAGGCGGCTCTGGAGACCCAGATGATTCAGTTGAAGGAACAGTTTGCGGAGCAGGGCGTCAGGGTGGAGGCCATCGAGGTCACGGTTCAGCCACATGCCTTTGAGCGGAATCTTGACCAGGGCAGAGGAAATGACAGCCAGGGCAGAGAGCCGGCGAAGAAGGGACGCACTCGAAGGATTGATCTGAATGCTTCCCCCCAGGGAGAAGAGCCGGAGCAGGAGGAACTGCTGGCGAGAGAGATCCTGGCAGCCAACGGAAACACCGTGGATTATACCGTATAAACGGAATGAGCAGATTGAATTAGCAGGAGGAGAAAAATGGCTTCTTTGATGGCACCTGTGGAAAACGGCCAGATCGTTGAATCCACATCCCAAAATTCATTAAAGAATACTTCAAAGTCAAGTAACGGTATGGATAAGGAGGCGTTTCTGCAGCTTCTGGTAGCGCAGATGCAGTACCAGGATCCTCTGGAACCCACTTCAAATACCGAATATATTTCACAGTATGCACAGTTCTCGCAGGTGGAGCAGATCCAGAACATGGCTGCCACAACCGAACTTGCAAGGGCAAGCTCTCTGGTGGGAGAACATGTGTATATCAAGACCACCACGTCCTCGGGAGAACCGAAGTCCGTGAAGGGTAAGGTGGACTATGTGATGTACGAGAACGGAAAGGCATATCTGTCCATCAACGAATCTCTCTATGCGCTGGATGATCTGGAGATTGTGGTGGATCAGCAGTATCAGGATGCGTTCGACAAGGCGTATGACTTTAATATCAGGATCAATAAGCTGCCGGCTCCCGGCGGAATCGATATGTCCGACGCGAAGGAGATCGACGAGCTGGAAAAGATCTACAATGAGATGAACGATTACGAGAAGTCCTTCGTGGCCGAAGACGTGGTGAAGATGCTGAACAAGTATGTGGAGCGTCTGGAGGAAGTACGTCTGGCAGCGGGGGAAGGGGATAAGGATCCGAAACCCGATGAGGTGGAGAAGCCTGACGGGACGGAAAAGCCCGACGAGGTGGAGAAACCTGACGGGACGGAAAAGCCCGGAGAGGGTGAAGACGACGGAACGTCCGAAGGAGCGGACGGAACCGGGGGCGCATAAATGCCCGGAGTGTATGCGGGCCGGAAGGGCATGCATACACTTAAAAGAAGAAGGAGCTTAGGATGCAGATACAAAACAACGGATATCTTTCCATTGAGCAGCTGACAGACCAGTATCTGAAAAAGGCAAAGGGAGCGGAGAGCCACGAGAAATCGGACGGTCTTTCCTTTCAGGAGATCCTGCAGAGTAAGGGCCTTGCATCCGGGACGGAGGATGTGGGAGGGCTTCTGAGATTTTCCAAACATGCTCTTGGCAGGCTGAGCGACCGGAATATCGAGCTCAACACAGAGCAGCTGGAGCGGCTGAACGACGGAGCCAGAAAGGCGGGACAGAAGGGAATCCGGGATTCTCTGGTCATCGTGGATCAGCTGGCGTTCATCGTGAACGTGCCCAATCAGACGGTAGTCACCGCCATGGACAGTACGGCAACTGACGAAAACATTTTCACAAATATCAACGGAGCGGTCATTGCATAGCCGCTTCTGGCAGGAGGAACATGCACTATGATGAGATCACTTTATTCTGGTGTGGCAGGACTCAGAACACATCAGACCAAGATGGATGTTATCGGTAACAATATATCAAACGTAAATACCACCGCCTACAAGGCAAGCTCCATTGTGTTCAGCGAGCTGATGAGCCAGACCACTCAGAGAGCCAGCGGCCCCAATGCGGCAACCGGAACCGGCGGTGTCAACGCAAGACAGATCGGTCTGGGTGTAAAGAGCGGCGCCATCAACATCAACATCACTGGCCAGGGCTCCACGCAGTCCACCGGAAATCCCTTTGACGTCATGATCAACGGAGACAACTTCTTTGTTGTAAACAACGGACAGGAGAACTTCTTTACCCGGGACGGTTCCTTCTATGTGGACGGCGCCGGAAACCTGGCAATGACCAGCACCGGCTACAATGTCATGGGCTGGCAGGTGGATGAGACAACCGGCAATATCAAGAAGGATACGGTTTCCGCCCTGCGCATCATGAGCGCCGCGAATCTGACCTATCCGCCTGAAGCCACCACCAAGGGTTATATGTCGGGAATTCTTGACAAGCATGACACGGATGTAACCAGCGCAAACGGCAAGGTTGTGAACATGAAGTTTTATGATTCCCTGGGTTACAGCTACACAGCAAAGTTTGTGTTCAAGCAGTCCGATGATGTCAACGAGTACAGTCTGGAGCTGCAGAAGATTCTGGATTCTACCGGAAAAGAGGTGGATCTGATTGATCCCGGCACCAAGGAAAAGATAGATATAGCAACGCTTTTCGGCGCGGCTTCCGAGCAGACCAAGACCGGAAAAGTAACCTTTGACAGTAAGAATTACAAGTGGGATAATACAGGAAAGCTTTTCAGAGGAACCAGCACGGTTCCCGTGGCGGATATTACCCAGATGTATAACAACGGCGTGCTGAAGGATCTGGACGAGGAAATAGAGCTGGATCCAACAGCTACTCCGCCGGTAAAGGCCACGGTACAGCAGCAGCTGGACGAGATCGCCAAGGCTTACGGCTATGGGGGCTCCACAGATGAGTTCATGAATCTTATCTACAACGCGCCCAATGATGCGGCTGATCTGACGAATCCGGATAAGGTGGATAAGATCACCGTGGCGGACATGTTGGCCAACCTGAGCAAGACGCCGGCGGGCAGTGCAGACGGGGCAGGAGTAAACACCACCCTTCCCACCTATCTCAATCCGGTGGACGGTGAGGCTACCAGCTTTGAGACCGCAGGACGTCAGTTTACGGGTATCACTGTGAAATTTGACGGTGACACGGGATATCTTTCCTCGGTGGACGCACAGACCACCAATTTTGCCTCCACCCTGAACCTTTCGAAACTGGGCGGACAGTTCTCCAACATCAGCGTTGATTTTTCCAAGGTGACGCTGTTTGACAATAAGGGAACTTCCACAGTGGGCGCTACCAACGGAGACCTGGAGGGGCTGGGCACGGGACGCCGCCTGGGAGATATGATCGGCGTATCCATCCAGCAGAACGGTATGATTTATGCCAGCTACGACAACGGCATGACGAAGCTGCTGGGACAGATTGCAACGGCCAGCTTTGCAAATGCTTCCGGTCTGGAGAAGAAGGGAGACAATCTCTACTCCTCGACCTTGAACTCCGGAGAGTTCGACGGCATCGGTGATGATATCACTGCAAACGGAGGCTATATGTCTACAGGTCAGCTGGAAATGAGTAACGTGGATCTCTCCTCTGAGTTTACGGAAATGATTACCACACAGCGTGGTTTCCAGGCCAACAGCCGTATCATTACCGTGTCGGATACGATGTTGGAAGAATTAACTAATTTGAAACGTTAAATTATATATACATTTCGGACAATAATGTGCTATAATAGGGGCGGAAGTTTTTCCGTCCCTATCACAATGTATCAGATGGCGTGATTGATGGAAGGCGAGTGTGCTTCTGAATGGTCGCAAAAGGAGGTCTTTCATGATCGAGATAACAAAGCTGAACGGGGTCAGGATACTTGTGAACCCGCATTTGCTGGAAACTGTGGAGGAAACCCCGGATACGGTGCTGACTTTGACCACGGGCAAAAAAATTATTGTAAAAGAAAGTAGACAAGAGATAAAAAATCTTGTAGAATTATACAGAAAGGGAATTTTTGCGCAGTAGTATCAAAAAAGCAGAATGTCAGGTGAATTGTTGTGGATATAGCTTCTTTAGCCGGTCTTATATTATGTCTTGTAATGATTGTGTACGGTCTGATTACCAGTACCGGAGATGTGAGCAAGATCATGACGGAGTACATAAACGTACCCTCTGCCATCATTACCTTCGGCGGTGCGTTCTTTGCGACAATGATGACCCAGAGCATGCCGGATTTCATCGGAGGCCTGAAAAGCTTTACGCTGATTTTCAAGGCGCAGGCGCTGAACACCGCGGAAATGATCCAGAAGATAATCGATTTGTCAAACGTGGCGAGAAAGGAAGGTCTGCTTTCGCTGGAGGAGGCGGCTTCCGATATGGAGGAGCCTTTTTTGAAAAAAGGCATCCTGTTGATCGTGGATGGAACGGATCCCGATCTTGTGCGTGCGATCATGGAGACGGAGCTTGTCAGTATTGAGCGAAGGCACAAGGTGCGGATCGGGTTCTGGGAGACGCTGGGAGCCATGGGGCCTGCCTGGGGTATGATCGGTACGCTGATCGGTCTGGTGGATATGCTTTATAACATGCAGGATATTTCCAAGGTGGGACCTGCAATGGCGGTGGCTCTGATCACTACCCTGTACGGTTCCATGCTGGCCAACTGGATCTGTATTCCCGTGACCGGTAAGCTGAAGTCTGATAATGACGCGGAGATGATGATGAAGGAAGTCATGATAGAAGGGCTTTTGTCCATTCAGGCGGGAGAAAATCCCAGAGTTATTGAGGAGAAGCTGAAGTCCTTCCTGGCGCCCGCCGACAGACAGGCCGCTGAGGAAAATGCGGGAGGTGAGGAGTAATGGCAAAGCGCAAGGAGGAACAGCCGCCGGCAGGTGCGCCTGCGTGGATGGCAACCTTCAGTGATCTGATGAACCTCCTGCTCTGCTTTTTCGTCATGCTGTTTGCCATGTCTACCGTGGAAGAGAGCAAGCTTCAGGAATTTGTGGCGGCGATGAACAATACATTCAGCATTTTTGACGGCGGAGCCAACGCCATCGGGGACGGGATACTGGTCAGTAACGGTGTCAGTCAGCTGAATGAGCTGGATCAGTATATCAATAGTACAGGAAAGACGGCGGACAGTTCTACCGACGGCGATAACCTTGAGGAGTTTGAGCTTAATCCGGAGGCGCAGGAAACGCTGGAGGAGTTTTTGGAGGAGGAGAAGCTGAAACAGAATGAAGTGATCTCCGAGGGAATAGAGGAGGCTCTGAACGAGAGCAAAATCGGAGATGAGGTGGAGCTGAGTTTTACCGCGCAATATGTGCAGCTTACCATGAACGGCGCACTGCTCTATGATTCCGGAAGCGCCGATCTGAAGGCGGATGCCGAACAGGTCCTGGATAAGGTGGGGATCATCCTGGAGCGCTACGGCACAGGGATTATCGAGATCGTGGGCCATACGGACAATGTTCCGCAGAGCGGTTCGCTGTATGCGGACAATGAGGAGCTCAGCAGCGCCAGGGCGCTTTCCGTGTTCTATTATCTGTCGGAAAACACGTTTCTGGATCCCGTTAACTTAAGGCATGCGGGAATGGGGGAGCGTGTGCCGGTGGCGGACAATTCCACGCCGGAGGGCAGAAGCCGGAACCGAAGGGTTGAGATCAGGATTTATAATCCCTCACAGGGATAATAAAAGATAAGGGGTTTTAAAGGAATGAAAAAGAATCTACTCAGTATACTGATTTTGGTGCTGCTGATCGTGAACATCGCATTGACGTCCGTCATGATGATCAGTGTGATCAGCACCAACAAAAAGACGGCGGAGCTGGTTACCAGCATTGCAATGGCAATGCATATGGAGCTTTATACTCCGGGTGGAGAGGCGGCAACGGAGGTGCCCATCTCCGAGACGGAGACTTATGTCATGGCGGAGATGATGATTCCGCTGGCATTTTCCACCGTGGTGGGGGAGGATGGAAGTATCACCACCAGTTCAAAGCAGAATTATATTATGTTTACGCCCTCCATTCTTCAGAACACCAAGCATGAGGACTACAAGGATCTGGGCGGGGCGGAGAAGATGGCGGCTGTTGACAGCGTCATCCAGGATGTGATTAACAGTGTGGTTGGCCAGCATACGCTGGAGGACTGCCAGAGCGATTTTGAGAGTATCAGGGAGGAAATCCTCAAGGAGGTACAGAGCCTGTTTGACTCCAGCTTTGTTTATAAGATTGCCATCACCGGAGTAAAGTACGGTTGACGCCAGTGGGCATATTTTTAGCAGCGACAGGAGGTGGGCTTGCGTGGGCGAAGTACTGTCCCAAAACGAAATAGACAGTCTGCTGGCGGCGTTATCTGCTGGTGAGCTTGATGCTGACCAGATGCAGGGGAGTCAGGAGAAGCAGGTTAAAAACTACGATTTCACCCGTCCTACAAAGTTTTCAAAGGAGCATCTGAGGACGCTTGAAATTATATTTGAGCATTATGGCCGCCTGATTTCTACAAATCTTCCGGTATATTTAAGAAAAAATGTGCAGGTGGCTGTGGCGAGCTCCGAGACAGTCACTTTCAGTGAGTTTACAAATGCATTATCCAATCCCGTTATTTTGGGGATTATCAATTTTGCACCGTTGAACGGTCAGATCATCATAGATCTGGCAACCAATCTGGGTTATGCCATGCTGGACCGGATGCTGGGAGGAAGCGGTGTTCCCCTGGAGAAAAGCAGGGAATTTTCCGAGATCGAGCTTACGATCATTCAAAAGATATTGGTAATGTTCACCCAGCTTCTGAGGGATCCTTGGAGGAACGTTATTGATATAAATCCGGTACTGCAGCGGCTGGAGACAAATCCGCAGTTTGCACAGGTAATTGCCCCCAATGACATGATCGCCATTGTGACGCTGAATGTAAAAATAGGGGATATTGAGGGCTTTATCAATGTATGTCTTCCGTTCTTTACGCTGGAGGACGTCATGGATAAATTGAATACCAAGTACTGGTTTTCCACCATGCAGGAGAATCACGATGAGAATTATGAGGTTTATATCGAATCGCTGATCCGTAAGGTGGATATTCCGATCAGAGCGGTGCTCGGAAGAAGCACCATCTCTGTCAATGATTTTATGAGCCTGCAGGTAGGAGACTGTATCCGTCTTGATTCCAAAGTGGATACGGATATGAATATATTTGTAGGTAATATCAGAAAATTTACCGCATTGCCCGGCACCGAAAAAGACTCTTATGCTGTCCGGATTACGTCGGTAATCAGAGAGGAGGAGTAAAAAATGGATGGAGGAATGCTGTCACAGGACGAGATAAACGCTCTCTTAAGCGGCATGGATCTATCTGATGACGGGAATCCGGGGGGGATTGGAAGCAACGAGGAGGTGACGGAGGTTCCCAGCAGCGAACCTGCGAAAAAGGCCGCACCGATCAAAATTGATGAGAGCATGCTGTCCGAGGTAGAGAGGGATGCCATTGGAGAGGTAGCCAACATCAGTATGGGGTCTTCGGCAACCACCCTGTATTCTCTGGTAAACAGAAAGGTAAACATTACGACGCCAAACGTGTCGCTTGCCACCTGGAATAATCTGCTGGATGAATATGAGAAGCCCTGTGTGTTTATTCAGATCAAGTATACGGTGGGACTGGACGGTACCAATATTCTGGTTCTGAAGGAAAATGATGTAAAGATTATCACCGATCTGATGATGGGTGGAGACGGTACAAATACAAATGTGGAGTTGGGGGAGCTGCAGCTGAGCGCGATCTCTGAGGCCATGAACCAGATGATGGGATCGGCCGCCACCTCACTTTCCACGATGCTGAAAACGACCATTGATATCAGTCCGCCGGATTCGTCCAGGCTGGATCTGACAGAAGTGACGGATGGAGCGGATGTGGCTCCCTTTCTGGGAGGTATATTTGTCAAGATTTCATTCCGGATGCAGATTGATAATCTGGTAGACAGTAATATCATGCAGCTGTATCCTATCGAACTTGCGCACACGCTGGTGGATACTTTTATTACGTCTAAGGGAGACGAGGAGAAAAAGGAAGAGAAGGCTGAGGAGCCCGCTGAGACCCAACAGGGCGCGGAAGGCCAGATGGGCATGAACGGAATGGGAATGCCCGTGATGGGGATGAATGGGATGCCGATGATGGGCATGAACGGAATGGGGATGCCGATGATGGGTATGAATGGAATGGGAATGCCCATGATGGGTATGAATCAGATGGGTATGAACGGCATGAACCAGATGGGTATGAATCCTCAGATGAATATGCAGAATGTCAACATCCAGCCTGCACAGTTCCAGGGCTTTGCGGGGGCAGGAAGAGGAATCCAGGGACAGGAAAATATCGGACTGATCATGGATGTGCCTCTTGAGGTTACAGTGGAGCTTGGCCGCACCACAAAGTCGATATCCGAAATCCTTAACTTTGCACCGGGCACGATCATCGAGCTGGAGAGAATTGCCGGAGAACCTATTGATGTTTTGGTAAACGGTAAATTCGTAGCCAGAGGTGAGGTGGTTGTAATCGAGGAAAGCTTTGGCATAAGAGTTACAGAGATTATCAAATAGGAGGAAGTTTTAATGGCAAAAAATATTTTAGTGTGTGATGATGCCGCGTTCATGAGGATGATGATCAAGGACATTCTGAGCAAGAACGGCTACACTGTTGCAGGAGAAGCCGAGAACGGAATGAAGGCGGTGGAGAAATTCAAGGAAGTTTCTCCCGACCTGGTTCTGATGGATATCACCATGCCCGAGATGGATGGCATTCAGGCGCTGAAGGAGATCAGGAAGCTGGACGGCGGAGCCAAGGTGATTATGTGTTCGGCCATGGGACAGCAGGCGATGGTGATCGAGTCCATCCAGGCGGGCGCCAAAGACTTCATCGTGAAGCCTTTTCAGCCGGAGCGTGTTCTGGAAGCGGTGAAGAAGGTCGTAGGCTGATGGCAGTCCTTCTTGCGGGAAAGACAGACAGCTATGCGCAGTTTATCACTGTACTGGCGGTGTTTGTGTTGGTGCTTGCGGTGACGGCAGCGGTCACAAAATGGATTGCCGGCTATCAAAAGCAGCAATGTGCCAATATGAACATAGAAGTCATTGAGATGACTCGTATTACGAATAACAAGTATATCCAGATAGTCCGTGTGGGAGAGACCTATCTGGCCATTGCGGTCTGCAAGGATACGGTTACTTTGCTGGGAGAGATTCCGGAGGAGCAGCTGAACCGGGGAGACAGCGGCCAGGGTTTTCACTTCAGGGAGCTTCTGGATAAGGCCATTAAGAGAAATGAGACAGAATCGGTTAAGGCAGAGGATAATCAGTCAGATGACAGGGAATAAGCCGAGATTAAAGCAAATAGTAATGACGATATGCCTGCTGGTCACGGTGGGCATATTATGTTTCCAAAATTCCATAACGGCACGGGCAGCCCAGGATCATCTCGCCGGTGACGTGGATACCTCAACGGTTCTCACACCGCCCGGAACTGCTGAAACGCCGGAAGACCTGTTTCAGATGAACACCGGGAATTCGTTTAATATCATTTATAATGACGGCAACGGTGAGATAAACGGTGCATTGAGGATCTTTCTCACCCTGACGCTGATTGCACTTGCCCCCACCATTATTATCATGATGACCTCCTTTACGAGGATCATCATTGTGCTGCATTTTACGCGGGCAGCTTTGAATACGCAGACGGCGCCTCCCAATCAGATTCTCATCGGATTGGCGCTGATCCTGACCTTTTTTATTATGCAGCCTACCATTGAGGAAATAAACACCAATGCGATCCAGCCCTTTGAGGCGGGGGAACTGACCCAGGAGGAGGCCTTTGAGGCCGGAATCCAGCCGATCAGGAGGTTTATGTATCCTCAGACGCAGGTGAAGGATGTGCAGCTTTTTATGGATATTGCAGGGCTTGAGTGGGACGGGGAAAACGACTCCATTCCGCTGTCGGTTCTGCTGCCCAGTTTTATGATCAGTGAGTTGCGGCTGGCGTTCTGGATCGGGTTTCTGATCTATATTCCTTTTATCGTGATTGATATGGTGGTGGCATCCACGTTGATGAGTATGGGTATGATGATGCTTCCGCCCACTACCATTTCCATGCCCTTTAAAATTCTTCTTTTCGTAATTGCGGACGGATGGGGGCTTGTGATCGGGAATCTGGTGGAAACGTTTTATTGATTGCGGTTTTGGAAAGGAAGGTGGTTAAATGACGACAGAGGCAGTTGCAGACATTGCACAGAAGGCGTTGTATCTGATTATCAAGGTTTCGCTGCCGGTGCTGTTGGTATCTTTGATTGTCGGTCTTGTGATCAGTATTTTTCAGACTGTGACATCTATTCAGGAGCAGACGCTTACCTTTGTACCCAAAATTATCTGTGTATTTATAGCGTTGATTTTTTTCGGACAATGGATGATGAACAGTATGGTGGAGTTCATGAAGGAGCTTTGGTCGGAATTCAGCCTGTATGCACATTGAAGGTCGGGAATGAGCATATATGATTAATTATTCGTTTTCCATATTGGATCTGGAGTATTTTCTGCTGCTGTTTACCAGGATATCCTGCTTTGTGTTTATAGCGCCGTTTTTCAGCATGCGGAACACACCGGCGCGGGTGAGGGTGGGAATCAGCTTTTTTACCGCAGCGCTCCTGTATCAGGCGCTTTCTCCTGCGGAGGTGCCTGTGTATGACACGGTGCTGGAGTATGGGATCGTTATCATGAAGGAGGCCATTGTGGGATTGCTGATCGGTTTTGCGGCAAATATCTGTACCTCCATCGTTAATTTTGCGGGTTCCATAGCCGATATGGAAACCGGTCTTTCCATGGTTACGCTGATGGATCCCACTTCCCGGGAGAACAGCAGTATTACAGGTGTCTTTTATCAGTATGTGCTGATGCTTGTCATGACGGCTACGGGCATGTACCGCTATCTGTTCAGCGCGCTGGCGGATACCTTCCGGCTGATTCCCGTCAACGGCGCGGTGCTTCGCGGCGACAGACTGGCAGATTCGCTGATAACTTTTCTGGGAGATTATGTGATTATCGGATTTCGTATTGTATTGCCCATATTTTGTGCTATACTTCTCTTAAATGCGGTTCTCGGAGTGCTTGCCAAGGTGTCGCCTCAGATGAACATGTTTTCGGTTGGTATTCAGCTGAAGATACTGGTGGGCTTTGGGGTGATGTTTTTTACGGCCGGAATGCTGCCGGGGATCGGAGACTTTGTGTTCCGGGAGATGAAAGAGATGATAGATTCCTTTGTGGGAGCGCTCCAATGATTCGTTATAATCTGCAATTTTTTGCAAAGGAAGGAATGGGCGGCGAGAAGACGGAGCCCGCCACACAGAAAAAGCTGGAAGATGCCCGTAAGGAAGGGCAGGTGGCGAAGAGCCGGGAGATTGCAAACGGTCTGGGGCTTATGGCGCTGTTTCTGGTGCTGAAGCTCTGGGTGGGACATATCGGCGTGCAGCTGCTGGAGGTTTTTCCAAGCGTCTATGACCGGATTCCGGCCATTGCTACTTATTACCGGGGAAATATGCCGGAGGCGGACACAAAGGCAGTATTTTCCATGATGCTGTTGGAGGTGCTGATTGTCATAGGGCCGCTGATGGCCATCGGATTTGCGGTGGCCTTTGTCAGTGATGCGGCGCAGGTGAAGTGGAAACCTACGATGAAGCCGTTGCAGCCTAAATTCAGCAAGCTGAGTCCCCTGAAAGGTGTTAAGAAAATTTTTTCCGCCAATTCCATTATGGAACTGGTAAAGTCTGTGGCCAAGATCGGGTTGATCGTATATATCAGCTACATTTATCTGAAGGATAAATGGGGGATGCTGTTTCTGGTATATGACATGCCGCTGATGCAGGCCATAAATCTGGCGGCGGAGATGGTGACGGATCTCGGTATCCGTATCGCCGCGGTGTACATGATTATTGCGCTGGCTGATTTTGCCTACCAGAAGGTGAAATTCAGCAACGATATGAAGATGACCAAGCAGGAGATCAAGGAAGAGTTCAAGCAGCAGGAAGGAGACCCTCAGATCAAGGGACAGATCCGTCAGAAGATGAGAGAGGCCTCCAGGCGGCGAATGATGCAGGACCTGCCTCAGGCGGACGTGGTCATCACCAACCCCACCCACTATGCGGTGGCGATCAAATACGATCCGGAGGAAGCGGATGCGCCGGTGGTCATAGCCAAGGGTGAAGACCATATGGCGGCGCGGATCAAAGAGGTCGCAAAAGAAAACAAGATAGAGATTGTGGAGAACAAGCCTCTGGCACGGATGCTTTATGCCAATGTGGAAATCGGGGAGGCGGTTCCGCCGGAGCTGTACCAGGCGGTGGCGGAAGTTCTCGCGTTTGTATATCATTTACAGGGAAAGCTGTGACAGTCGGTAGAAGGGAAAGGAGGAGAAACGTATGACTGCAAAAATGGCAAAGACGGATGCGATCGTTGCGATATATGTTCTGGTGGCCTTCATTATGCTTATTGTCCCGCTTCCCGCAGGTATTCTGGATGTGTTTATGGCGTTCAATATCGCCATAGCATTCACGATTTTGTTTGTCTGCATGTTTTCCAAGGAGGTGCTGGATCTTTCCTATTTCCCTACGATCCTGCTGTTTACCACCATTTTCAGGATTGCCATGAACGTTTCTTCCACCAGGCTGATCCTGACCACGGGAACCTCGGGAAACGTGGTTCGTACCTTTGGTAAGTTCGTGGGCGGAGGCGATCTGATCGTAGGCGCCATCATTTTCATCATACTGATTATGATTCAGTTCCTGGTCATCAACAAGGGTTCCGAGCGAGTGGCGGAGGTGACGGCAAGATTTACCCTGGACGCCATGCCGGGTAAGCAGATGGCTATCGACGCCGATCTGAACACAGGGGCCATCGACGACAAGGAGGCCAAGGCAAGACGGGATAAGATACAGCAGGAATCCAGCTTTTTCGGCTCCATGGACGGTGCCGTAAAATATGTAAAGGGAGATGCCATTGCAGGCCTTCTCCTGACAGTGATCAATCTGGTGGGCGGTATTGCCATGGGAATGCTGCGGGGGGGAAGCGATATTTCCACGGCGCTGAACAATTACGGTATTCTGACCATCGGTGACGGCCTGGTGAGCCAGATTCCCTCTCTGTTGATTTCCCTTTCCACAGGTGTGCTTGTCACCAAGGGAAGCAAGGAGGCGGATTTCGGTCCGGCGATTCTACGACAGCTTTTCGGCGTTCCCAAGGTGATGTACCTGGTGGGAGCAACGCTGGCCTTTCTGGGCGTGACCACGGAGCTGAACACGATCCTGTTCGTGGGAATGGGCATGCTCTTTGTGGTGGGAGGAAGGCTGATTGCAAGCAGCCTGGAGACTGCCGGCATAGAGCAGGAGGTAGACATGGAGGAAGCGGAGGCCGAGGAGATCCGGCAGCCGGAGAATGTGAACAGTCTGCTTCAGGTGGATCCCATAGAGCTGGAGTTCGGTTATGGTATCATTCCGCTGGCGGATGTGAATCAGGGCGGAGATCTGCTGGATCGCGTGGTCATGATACGACGGCAGATTGCGCTGGAACTTGGAACGGTGGTGCCGATTATCCGACTGCGGGACAATATTCAGCTGAATCCGAATCAGTATATTATTAAGATAAAGGGAATTCAGGTCAGTGAGGGAGAGATTCTGTTTGATCACTATATGGCCATGAATCCCGGCTATGTGGAGGAGGAGATTACGGGTATTCCCACCTTTGAGCCTTCCTTCCATCTGCCTGCCATCTGGATTACGGAGGGGCAGAGGGAGCGGGCGGAGAGCCTGGGCTACACGGTGGTGGATCCTCCGTCCATCATTGCCACACACCTGACGGAGATTATCCGGCAGTATATTGCCGAGCTGCTGACGCGGCAGGATGTACAGAACCTGGTGAACAATTTGAAGGAGACCAACCCTTCTCTGGTGGAGGAGCTTGTGCCGAAGTTGCTGGGGCTGGGCGAGATTCAGAAAGTATTGCAGAATCTTCTGCGGGAAGGAATCTCCATCCGGGATCTGCTGACCGTCATGGAGACGCTGGCGGACTATGCGCCTACTACCCGGGATACGGATATTCTGACGGAGTATGTGCGTCAGAGTCTGAAGAGGGCCATTTCCACAAAGTATTTCCCCTCCCATGAGACTACCAGCGTGGTGACGCTGGATCCCAAGGTGGAGCAGGAGATCATGGGCAGCGTAAAGCAGACGGAGAACGGCGCGTTCCTGAATCTGGATCCCAACAGGTCGAGAGCAATCATAGACTCTGTGGGCAAGGAGGTTCAGAAGCTGGAAAATCTGGGCAAGAGTCCCATTATCATTACGTCGCCCATCGTACGCATGTATTTTAAGCGCCTGACGGAGGAGTATTTCAGAGAGCTTGTGGTGGTGTCCTATAATGAAGTGGAATCTAATGTGGAATTACAGTCAGTTGGGATGGTGACGGCATAATGATTATCAAGAGGTTTACGGGAAAGACAGAAGACGAGGCGAAAGAGGCTGCCAGGAAGGAACTGGGCAGCGGCGCTGTTATCATGAATGTCAGAAGCGTGAAGAAAAAAGGTCTGGCGGGACTTTTCGGCGGGAAACAGATCGAAGTGACGGCTGCGCTGGAGGAAGACAATGTGGCGCTGAAGCCGGTGCGCAGGGATGCTGTGGAAGCGGTGTCTGAAGCGGCGGTTTCCAGGCAGGTGAGGGCGGGAGCTGTGTCCCAGCCCGTTTCCGGTATGGTCAACGAGAGCTCTCAGAATATCGAGAAGAAGCTGGATAGCCTGCAGACCTTGCTGGTGAGCCGTCTTCAGCAGGAGGAGGCCGCAAAGGTGGAGCAGCCTGCGGCCGAGGGAACGGAGAGTGCCGACGGAAAAGAAGCCGGGGATGCCGAGATCGACGAGCAGGAAAAGTTTTTCCGTCTGCTCTATAATACCATGCTGGAAAATGAGGTGGATGAAAAATACGCCAACCAGATCATGAACGATGCGGAGAAGTCCAGGAAGCCGAATCTTCCCTTTGATCATATCCTTGCGAACGTGTATCAGAAAATGATTCTGAAGTTCGGAAAGGCGGACGGCATACCGGCGGCGGAGAAGGAGCCCATGACGCTGTTGTTCATGGGGCCTACGGGTGTGGGAAAGACTACCACCATAGCCAAGATTGCCAGCTACTATGTGATGGAGGAAAAAAAGAAGGTTGCCCTGCTCACTGCGGACACTTACCGGATTGCGGCGGCGGAACAGCTTCGGACCTATGCCAATATCCTGGAGGTTCCCTTCCGCGTGGTCTATACGGCGGAGGAGGCCAGGCAGGCCATCTTGGATTTTAGGGAGTTTGACTATATTTTCATAGATACTGCAGGACATTCCCACCAGAACGAGGAGCTTCTGACAAAGATGAAGGAGCTTCTGGAGACGGTGAAGGAAACAGGGGTGTATCAGACCTTTCTGGTGCTGTCAGCGACTACAAAATACCGGGATTTGCTGAAGATTGCGTCCAGTTATCGGGAGATAACGGATTATCAGCTGATCTTTACAAAGCTGGATGAGACTGCCAGTCTTGGCAATCTGTTGAATCTGACGCTGTTTACGGAGTCGGAAATCGCATTTGTAACCTGCGGACAGAATGTGCCGGAGGATATTGAGCAGTTTAACCCTCAGAAAACGGTGAAGCAGCTGCTGAGCACAAAGCACTAGAGAGAGGAGGGACGTCATGGATCAGGCGGAACGGCTGAGAATCATCAAGGCGAGTCAGCATTCCAGACCTCTGGCGCGGGTCATCACGGTGACAAGCGGTAAGGGCGGTGTCGGAAAATCAAACACGGCCATCAATCTTGCCATTCAGTTTCGCAAGATGGAGAAGAGAGTAATTATTCTGGATGCGGATTTTGGCCTTGCCAATATAGAGATCATGTTCGGAGCAGTGCCGAAGCATAATCTCTGCGACCTGATTTATCAGGGGAAAAATATCAGGGAGATCATTACATGGGGGCCCATGGAGGTAGGGTTTATCTCCGGGGGCAGCGGGATTGCCGGCATGTCAAACCTGAGCCGGGATTACCTTTCCTATATCATACAGAATCTGGTACAGCTGGATACCATTGCGGATATTATCATCGTAGATACGGGAGCAGGTATTTCCGACGCGGTGCTGGAGTTTTTGGTGGCAAGCGGAGAGATCCTTCTGGTGACGACGCCGGAACCCACGTCCATCACGGATTCCTATTCGCTTTTGAAAGCGCTGTACCGGCATCCCCGCTTTACGCAGGAGACCACCAAGGTGAAAATGATTGCAAACCGGGTGGAGAAGGAAGAAGAGGGCGAGGTTCTTTTCAGTAAGCTCAACGCCGTGGTGACGCGGTATCTGAAGGTTCCCATGACTTATCTGGGATGTGTTCCGGAGGATGCGCATCTATCCAGGGCGGTGATGCAGCAGGTTCCGGTTTCTCTTCAGAATCCGGGAGCCAGATCCACGGCTGCCTATGAGAGGATTGCCCGGAGGCTTTTGGGCAGGGAGGAAGAGGAGAGGCAGCCCAAGAGAGGGATGGCAGCTTTTTTCTCTCATATTGTGACAGGGAAGAAATAGATGGAAGGATAGGACGGTGAGATAGGATGCTTTCAAAATTTATTACTCCTGGGGATAAAATCGATCTGTGTGCCGTGTACAAATCCTCCGCGGCAAAGGCTGACGAGAAGAAGCGGACATACTACAGCTCGGTGCATGATATCCTGTCGTCGGATACGCTGGAGATCACCATGCCGATTGAAAAGAATAAGCTGATCCTGCTTCCCGTGGAGTGTGAGTATAATCTGCTCTTTTACGGGGAGTCGGGGCTTTATGAATGTACGGCCCGGATCACGGACAGATATAAGAGTGATAATGTGTATATTCTTGCCATGGAGCTGACCAGCAATCTGAAGAAGTACCAGAGGCGTGAATACTATCGTTACAGCTGTTCCCTGGATATGGTGTCAAGGCATCTGGAGGAGGAGGAGATCTGGGCGGTGGAGAATAAAATGCCCTATGCGCTGACCCAGGGACTTCCGCTGAAGAAGAACGTGATCGTGGATATCAGCGGGGGAGGCATGAGATTTCTTTCAAAGCATAAATACGAGCCGGAAAGCCTGCTTTACCTCGGCTTTTATCTGCCCTGGGGGGAGGTGCAGAAAAGATATGAGGTGGTGGGTAAGGTGCTGAGTTCCCGGGAACTGGAAAAACGGGAGGGAACCTGGGAGCACCGCGTGGAATATTATGGGATGGAAAAGGAAACCAGGGAGGAAATCATCCGATTTATATTTGAAGAAGAGAGAAAGAGTCGCAGAAAGGAGAAATTTGTATAATGGCAAAAAAAATTCTGGTTGTTGATGACTCTGCACTCATGAGAAGAGTACTGTGTGATATAATTGATTCCGATGAGAGGTTTCAGGTTGCCGCAAGGGCGACAAACGGGCTGGAGGCTTTTGACCTGCTCAGCCGGAATCAGTATGACGCAGTGGTTCTGGATGTCAATATGCCGAAGATGAACGGTTTGCGGCTTCTGGAGGAACTGAGAAAGTACAAGATTCCCGCGAGAGTCATGATGGCGAGCACCGACACAAAGGAAGGCGCGAAGACCACCATGGACGCCCTGGAGCTTGGAGCCCTCGATTTCGTACATAAGCCGGACAGCGCGGTGGACTGCAGGGTGGATGCGTTTAAGAGCGAACTGCTCCGCACGCTGGAGGTGGTGGCGGGCAGCCGGATGCCTGTCTTTGAATCCAAAGACAGGATTCAGGAAAGCCGGCAGACTACCTCCAAGATGGTGGATATTGCCAGGAAGTTTTCCGGCAGGACGCCGGGCACGAAGATTGTGGCTATCGCAAGCTCTACGGGAGGCCCCAAGGCCCTGCAGTCCGTGATTCCAAGGCTTCCTGCGGAGCTGGATGCTCCGGTGCTTCTGGTGCAGCATATGCCGAAGGGATTTACGGCGTCGCTGGCGGAGCGTCTGAACGATCTGAGCGCCATTAAGGTGAAGGAGGCCCAGGAGGGCGACGAGCTGCAGAGCGGAGTGGTTTATGTTGCCATGGGCGGCAAACACATGAATGTGAAATATACATGTGGGAAATATGTGATCCACTATACGGATGAGCCTACAAGAGAAGGTGTTAAGCCCTGCGCCAATTATATGTATGAATCTCTCTCCGACAGTCGTTTTGACAGGATTGTCTGTGTTGTCCTGACAGGAATGGGAGCGGACGGAACGGAGGGAATCAAAAATCTGAAAACCAGAAAAAAGATACATGTGATATCACAGGATCAGGAGACCTGTACGGTGTACGGCATGCCTAAATCGGTAGCCGTGGCGGGGCTTTCAAATCAGGTGATTCCTCTGGATCAGATTGCTCAGGAAATAATTTTGAATGTTGGAGTCAAAGCTTAACAACAGAAAGAAAGGGATGGATAAGCAGTATGGATGTAAGTCAGTATCTCGAAATTTTCCTTGATGAGACCAAGGAGCATTTGCAAAATCTGAATACGCGGATTCTGGAGCTGGAGGCGGATCCCGAAGGGGAGGACACGGTCAATGAAATCTTCCGTGCGGCTCATTCCCTGAAGGGTATGGCAGGAACCATGGGTTACAAGAGAATGCAGAACCTGACTCATGATATGGAGAATGTATTTTCCGAGGTTCGCAACGGCAATATCAAGGTTCAGCCCGAGATGATAGATGTTTTGTTCCAGTGCCTTGATGCGCTGGAGGAATATACTGATAATATTCAGAATACCGCCGATGAGGGAACCAACGATAACGAGGGACTGATCAGGCAGCTTAACGATATTATGAACGGGTCCGGGGCAGACGGGGCAAAAGAGGAGTCTGCGCCTGCGGCTTCTGCTGTCGTCAGCTCTGATGCGGCGAAGTGGGACAGCATTGCGTTGGATGAATCCCAGATCAACGTCATCAAGGAGGCACAGAAGCAGGGAAAGAAGGTATACGGGATCAATGTGGTGATCCAGGAAAACTGTATTCTGAAGGCGGCCCGTGCCTTTCTTGTGTTCAAGGCTGTGGAGGAGATGGGTGAGATCATTGTCTCCGAACCCAGCGCTCAGAATGTGGAGGATGAGAAATTTGACAGGGACTTCACCCTGATTGTTCTTACCGATGCTGAGTTGGAGGATCTGATTACCGCATCCGAGAGTGTGTCCGAGATCGAGAAGGTCAACGGTGCGCCCATTGAGTTGGAAAATAACGACAGCAGAAAGACGGAAGCCGCTGCAAAGGCAGAGCCTGAAGAGAAGGCCGCGGAGACGCCTGCGCCTGTGGCGAATGCGGCAGCGCCCGTTCCCGCGGCGACGGCTGCTCCCGCGGCTGCGGCAGAGCCCGCCAAGGCGGATGCGAAGAAGCAGGCTCCAGCAAAGCCGGTGGTAAACCGTACCGTGCGTGTGGATATTGAGAAGCTGGATTCTCTGATGAATCTGGTCAGCGAGCTGATTATTGCAAAGAATTCCCTTGTGTCCGCTTCCAGCCAGGAGCAGACCAATACCAGCAGTGCGTTCAACGAGCATGTGGAATATCTGGAGCAGGTGACAACCAGCCTTCATGAGTCTGTCATGAAGGTGAGAATGGTGCCCATCGAGAACGTTGTGAATAAGTTCCCCAGAATGATTCGGGATCTCTCCAAAAAGCTGGGTAAGAAGATGGAACTGTATATGAGCGGTGAGGAGACCGAGTTGGATCGTACCGTGGTGGATGAGATCGGGGATCCCCTGATGCACCTGCTGCGCAATGCGGCGGATCACGGCCTGGAGTCCGCGGAGGTTCGCGCGGAGAGAGGCAAGTCGGCGGTAGGTTCTATTTTCCTGGATGCTTATCAGGACGGCAACACCGTTGTGATAGAGGTGAGGGACGACGGAAACGGAATCGACAGTGAGGCGGTCAAAAATAAAGCGATTGAGAGAGGAACCATCACACCTGAGCAGGCTGCAAGCATGACGGATAAGGAGATCAATAATCTGCTCTTCCTGCCCAGCTTTTCCACGGCAAAGCAGGTTACAGATGTGTCGGGCCGCGGCGTGGGCCTTGATGTGGTGAAGTCCAAGATAGAGTCCTTAAGCGGCGAGGTGGAAGTAAAATCCAAGCTGGGAGAGGGAAGCACCTGGACCATCAGACTGCCTCTGACTCTGGCGATCATTCAGGCGCTGATGGTGGTGGTAGGAAACGAAAAATACGCCATTTCCCTGGGCTCCATCCAGACTCTGGAGGATATTTCTCCCAGTGATATCAAGCTGGTGCAGAATAAGGAGGTTATCTATCTGAGGGGGGCTGTCACTCCGCTGATCCGGCTGAACGAGGTGCTGGGCGTAGAGAGCAAGAAATCTCCGGATGAGAATCTGATCGTGGTGATCGTAAAGAAGGGAGACAAGATGGCCGGACTGGTGATCGATGAGCTCATCGGCCAGCAGGAGATCGTCATCAAGTCTCTGGGCAGATATATCAGACAGTGTAAGTTTATCAGCGGTGCAACCATTCTTGGCGACGGCGAGATCGCGCTGATCCTGGATGCCAATGTCTTGATTTAGAAAAGGGGGAACGAACAGATATGGAACTTGGTACAAATGCTGTTAGAAATCTGGCGGACGAGGAGGAAAACAAGAACGCGGTGGAGTCTATTCAGTTTATTGTCATCAGACTGGGGGATGAGCAGTACGGGATTGATATCCGCATGATTGATAATATTACAAAAATGCAGGCAATCACCAGAATCCCCAAAATGCCCGCTTATCTGAAGGGTGTGATCAACATGCGGGGAGATGTGATCCCTGTCATAAGTATCAGGCTGAAGATGGGGCTTCCTGCAGACGAGATCACAAAAAGCACCAGGATTATTGTTCTGAAGCTGGAACAGGAAGGCATGGTGGGGCTGATCGTGGACGAGGTGAAGGAGGTAGTGACACTTTTCACCAACGAGATCGAAAAAATCGCCTATAATGCGAAGGATGAGAAGGCAAATCTGATCAATGCAGTGGGTAAGCATAACGGCGAACTGATTTCCCTGTTTGACTTAAGTGCGATCAGTCTGGAAGGCAATTAGTTTTGATAAAGGAGAAATGTTCCATGGGAGACATGAGCTTAGAGCAGGTCACAGAAAATTATTACGATGTCCTCAAGGAGATCGGAAATATCGGGGCGGGAAACGCCATGACAGCGTTGTCACAGATGCTTCAGTGCAAGGTGGATATGAAGGTTCCGCAGGTACGGCTGCTGGAGTTTCATGAAGTGGGCGACATGATGGGCGGCGAGGAGCAGATCATGGTGGGGGTATTCCTCGGTGTGGAGGGGGATATTACCGGAAGCATGATGTTTATGGTGCAGGAAGAGAGTGCCAAGCATCTGATCCAGAAGATTACCATGGGGATGCTCCCTCCCGGAAGCGAATTTGAAGATATGGGGCTTTCGGCAATGAAGGAATTGGGCAACATTATCACGGGAGCCTATCTGAATTCGCTGTCTACCCTGACGAATCTGAAAATTTTCCCCACGCCGCCGGCTCTGACGGTGGATATGGCGGGAGCCATTCTGAGTGTTCCTGCGATCCAGTTCGGTATATTCGGTGATAAGATTCTGTTGATTCAGTCTCAATTTTATGACGAAATTGAGCTGGACGGATATTTTATTCTGATTCCGGACATAGAATCCTATGCGAAGATTTTGACATCTCTGGGGCTGCCGGTGATCTGAGTTTCCGGTTCGTACTGCGCGAAAGCGGCGCGAGTGGGAGTCAGGCAGAGAGGAACCGTCAGGATTCCTGTCTGTATAGTGAAGTATAAGAGGAACGGGAACAGATGAATGAGTGAAATAATTAAGGTTGGAATGGCGGACTTAAAGACATGTGTAAGCCCCAATGGAGTTACGACTCTGGGGCTTGGTTCCTGTGTCGGAATTGCGATCAGGGATACTTCGAATAAAATAGGCGGTCTGGCGCATATCATGCTGCCGGACAGCAAGGCGATGAAAAATGCGCAGCAGAATCTGGCCAAATTTGCCGATACGGGAGTGGAGGAGCTGGTGAAGCAGATGGAGAAGCTGGGGGCAAAGCGCAGCCGTATGGTGGCAAAAATTGCCGGCGGCGCTACCATGTTTTCTTTTCAGGGGAGCGGAACCAATGTGGGCCAGGTGGGAGACCGGAATGTAGATGCCGTGAAGGCAAAACTGAGGGAGCTGAAGATTCCCATTTTGGCGTCTGACACCGGCGCAAACTATGGCAGAACCGTAATTTTTTATCCCGAGAGCGGAGATTTTCATATCCGCGCGGTAGGAAAACCGGAGTCGATCATCTGACGGGGTATAAGGGGTATAGGAATGAAGAGGAAAAATTTGCCGCTGCTTCTGATGCTCATTGCGGGTGCAGTTACCTGTGTCATTACCTTGATCAGGCAGTATACGATGCTGGAAAGGCTGTCTCTGCTGCTGGGGGTCATGCTGCTGTTTTGTCTGTTGGGCTATATATTAAAATGGACGCTTGACCGCTTTGAGACGCAGATCGAAAAAAAGCTTCAGGAAGAAGGAGAGGTCATAGAGAAGGAGACGGATGAGGAGAACCCGACGCGGGAGGGCGCCCAGGATGTCTCCGAGGGCAAGGACGCTTAGAGTATAATCGAAGGGAGCGAAGGAGTTCATGGATGAAGCGGGCAAGAAGAAGCTGCTGGAAGAATACGCCAGGTCAAGAACACCGGAAGCCAGAGAAAAAATCATATTGGAATACGCTCCTCTTGTAAAAGTGGTTGCCGGGCGTCTGAGCATGTATCTTGGCTATAATGTGGAATATGAGGATCTGGTGAGCTATGGAATATTCGGGCTCATTGATGCCATTGACAAATTTGACTGCCTGAAGGAAGTGAAATTTGAGACTTATGCAAGTCTCAGGATCAGAGGGGCGATTCTGGATCAGATCCGCAAGATGGACTGGATTCCCAGAACCATACGACAAAAGCAGAAAAAGATCGAGAATGTCATCCGGGAGATCGAACAGAACACGGGCCACAGTGCATCGGATGAGGAAATTGCGGAAAAGCTGGGGATTTCCGGCGATGAATATCTGGAGTGGCAGTCACAAATGAAGATTACAGGGATTGTATCCCTGAATGAGTATATGGAGCAGGGCAGTGATGTTGCTCAGGACTACAGCCGACATACCACATCGCGGTTTGAGGCTCCGGAGGAGAAGATCGAAAAGGAAGAGTTGGCGCGTGTTTTGGGTGATGCGTTAAAGCTTCTTACCGAGAAAGAACAAAAGGTAATTACTTTATATTATTACGAGGAATTGACGCTAAAAGAGATCAGCAATATTCTGGAAGTTTCGGAATCCAGAATTTCGCAGCTTCATACAAGGGCGCTGCAAAAAATGAAAGGGAAGCTCGGAAGTTATATGGGGATTTTGAGGGACAATTAATATTACATTCATGGAGATACGACAATGCAAAATGGTTATTTTCGACTGGAGAACCGTCCCGAGGGCGGGGGATATGGTATCGGTCTGTATGAACCCCAGGGTGACGGAGACAGAATTAACATTGACGAGTTGACAGAGTATCTGGATGGTCTGAATATTAAATATGACAGAAAAAAAATGGAAAGGCTGGGTATACTGGGAGGGGATTGTTTTTATCCGCTGGAGTTTGAGTCCACGGAACCGGTGCCGGAGCGTTTTCACCTGAGTGTAAGTGATGATAATATGTCGGCTACCGTGAGGTTTTATCCGCCCTCCACAGGCGGAAGGCGGCTTTCGCTGGATGATTTTCTGGATGAACTGAATTCCCGAAAGGTAGAGTATGGTATTCGGGTGGAGGCGCTGCACGATCATTTTTTTGGAGCCGGTATCTGGTGCACGGATATTCTGGTGGCCAAGGGAGTCGAAGCTACGGAGGGCACCGACGCCAGAATAGAATACAATTTCAACACGGATAATCACAGGCACCCCCAGATCAGGGAGGACGGGAGCACCGATTATTTTCATTTGACTACCATCAACCAGTGCAGCGAGGGGGATGTGCTTGCGAGAATTATCCCTGAGATACCCGGGAAGGCCGGCTGTGATGTCTATGGGACAGCGCTTAAGGCCAAAGAAGTGAAGCGGGAGACATTGAAGTTCGGCAAGAATATTGAACTCTCTGAGGACAGGAGAACCATTACCTCAATGGTAAAAGGGCATGTGATGCTGGTGGACGGAAAGGTAGTTGTCTCCGAAGTCTACGAGGTGAAGGGGGTTGATGTTTCCACCGGCAATCTGGAGTATGACGGCAGTATTGAGGTAAACGGCGATGTGGCGGAAAACTTTGAGATAAAGGCCGGCGGCAATGTCATAGTAAACGGTATTGTGGAAGGTGCGAAAATCATCGCCGGCGGCAATATTGTGATTACCAAGGGGATGAACGGCATGGGAAAAGGATTTCTCAAGGCCGGCGGCGATATTATCGTAAAATTCCTGGAAAACACCCGGGTGGCGGCAGGGGGCTATGTGCAGGCGGAGGCCATTATGCACAGCCGCATTTCGGCGGGAACCGATGTCAGGGTGGAAGGAAAACGAGGAACCATCGTGGGCGGCTATGTGCAGGCGGGCTCCAAAGTGTCCGCAAGGTACATCGGCGCCAGTATGGGCGCCTCCACCATTCTGGAGGTGGGAGTGAATCCTCTGATCAAGATGCAGTACAGCCGTATGCAAAAGGCCATAGCGGATCACGGAAAGACAGTGAAAAACGCGGAAGTCATTCTGCTCAACTTCAGAGAGAAGCTGAAAAGAGGTTTTAAGTACAACGAAAGCCAGATCAAGTATGTGAAGAGTGTTGCAAAGCTGGTAGAGGAAAAAAATGCGGAGCTGGAACAGCTGAACAATCGGATGGAAAAGCTGCGGGAGATGATGGAGACGCAGAGCCAGGCGGAAATTTTGGTAAGCCAGGAAATTTTCCCCGGAACCACAATCATTATCGGGGAGGCATCCAAGACCATTCACACAAGCTACAATTATTGCAGATTTGTGAAGGAAATGGGCGAGATCCGTATGGCGGCGATGAAATAAGCGGGCAGGGGGTATACAGGTATGGCGTTCGGTTCCATAGAGCTTACGACCATTTCAAGGGCGCAGGACTATTCGCCCATCAAACAGAATGAGGACAACAAAGCCGTAGTGGATCAGACCAACGGCCAATTTCAGGTGCAGAAAAACGAGGAGCAGAAGACCCGCGAAGTACACAGCAGCGACGATACGCAGTGGCAGGAGAGTAAGCCTGACGCCCGGGAAAAGGGGAAAGGTCAATATTATGGAGACGGCGGGAAACGCCGTAAGAGCCAGGCGAAGGATCGAGTGGTTGCGAAGGGCAAGGGCGGCTTCGACATTAAGATTTAGGAAGGCTGAGGCAGATTTGAGATGGAAATGCTGGAGATCGTCCTGCTGTTTGCGGGCGGAATTATTTTTATACTGAGTTTTTTCATACCTGATAAGAAGCGGGAAACGGCGGGACAGACGAAAGCTGTGGCGAAGGAGGAGATTTCGGAGCTGGTCAGCAAGGAGCTTCAGAGCGTCCGGAGCCATGTGGATGATGTGGTGGAGGAATCCGTTACCTATGCCATGGAAAAAACGGAGCGTGCACTGGAGAGGCTTTCCAATGAAAAAATCATGGCTGTAAGCGAGTACTCCGATACGGTTCTGTCGGAGATTCATAAAAATCATGAGGAAGCAATGTTTCTCTATGACATGCTCAACAATAAGCATGTCAATCTGAAGAATACGGTCTCCGAAGTGAACCGCACGGTGAAGGAGGCGGAGGAGACAGTAACCAGCTTCAAAAAGCTGACACCGGATGTGGTAAAACAGGAAGGGCAGTCTGTGCCCGATGTGTCTGTGACGCAGGAGCCGCCTGCTATGTCTGCCTTGGACAGGCTCAGGAGAAACGAGCCGGAGGAAGCGGCAGAAAAGACACAGCAGGAACGGTTTTTGGGCAAAGATGCGGTTGCTTTCGGGGAGGGTTCCCGGGAGACAGGCGATCCTGTTTTTGAACCGGGCCTGCAGCAGATGTATGGTTCTGCGGCTGACGGACAGGAGGAAAATACTGTCGGGGAGTGGGAGACTCCGGACAGTGCCGGTTTTTCGGAGGAAGAATCCGGGGGACGTAACAGCAATGAGCGGATTTTGGAGCTTTATGCACAGGGAAAATCAAAAGTGGAAATCGCCAAAGAGCTTGGGCTCGGAGTGGGCGAGGTCAAGCTTGTGATCGACCTGTACAGAAATCAGCGGAAATGAGGCATATGTGAAACTGCGATATTATTTGAGAGGGCTTGGCATCGGCATTGTGGTGACAGCCCTGATTATGGGGATCATCGGCAAGGAAGGCCGTCCCCTGACAGATGCGGAGATCAGGGCCGCCGCCCGGGAGCTGGGAATGGTAGAGAGCGACGCATTGAAGCTGACGGATATTCAACCCGATCCGAATCCGGGAGTACAGGGACAGGACGAATCTGCAGAGGGTTCGGAAACACAGCGCGAGGACGGATCTGACAGAGGAACGGAGCCGTCGGAAGGAGAATCTTTCGGAGAAACGGAGTCTTCGGAGGGAGAGGAATCCGAGGGAAGAACGGAGTCGCAGGACGAAGAGGAATCCTCTCACGGGACGGGATCTCAGGAGGAAGGGGAGCCCGAGAAAGAAACGGAGTCACGGGAAGAAGAGTCCTCCGATGGATCAGAGTCACAGGATGAGGACGAGTCTTCCGGGGAAGCGGAGACATCGGATTCTTCTGTTTCGGAAGAGACGGTTACGGTTACGATCATATCAGGTTCCGGTTCCGGTACGGTCTGCAGGCAGCTTGAGGAGGCCGGGCTCATAGAGGAAGCCAGAGAGTATGACAGATATCTGATTCGCGAGGGATACTCCAAGAGAATCTGTGCGGGCACCTACGAGATCCCGGTGGGTGCGGATTGGGAGGAAATAGCAAAAATTATTTCGAGAACATCATAAATCTCCGGAAAGCCCCTTGTCACAGGGGCTTTCTTATGTTATAATCTGAATGTTGTGATAAAAAACACGCGTTCCGATTTGACGGTGGTGTCTCTGGGATTCGGAGATAGCCGGAGGAGAAAACCGCAGCTTTAACGCGGCTGTGGCGGAAAAGGAAGAGCGGAAGAATGTAACCAGACGGAGGTAGAAAAATGAGCGTTATTTCCATGAAGCAGTTACTTGAAGCAGGTGTTCACTTCGGACACCAGACCAGAAGATGGAACCCCAAGATGGCTCCTTATATCTTCACAGAGAGAAACGGTATCCACATCATCGACCTGCAGAAGTCCGTAGGAAAGGTTGACGAGGCATACAGAGCCGTTTCCGAGATCGCTGCACAGGGCGGTACTATCCTGTTTGTGGGAACGAAGAAGCAGGCGCAGGATGCCGTGAAGACTGAGGCAGAGCGCTGCGGTATGTACTATGTAAACGAGAGATGGCTGGGCGGTATGCTTACCAATTTTAAGACCATTCAGTCCCGCATTGCCAGACTTCGCGCGATTGAAAAGATGTCCGAGGACGGAACCTTCGACGTACTTCCCAAGAAGGAAGTGATCGCACTCAGAAAGGAATGGGAGAAGCTGGAAAAGAATCTGGGCGGTATCAAGGATATGACCAGAATTCCAGACGCAATCTTTGTGGTTGATCCCAAGAAGGAGAGAATCTGTGTACAGGAAGCACACTCTCTGGGCATCACTCTCATCGGTATCGGTGATACCAACTGTGATCCGGAGGAGCTTGACTATATCATTCCCGGAAATGACGATGCAATCAGAGCCGTTAAACTGATCGTTGCCAAGATGGCTGATGCCGTGATCGAGGCAAACCAGGGAGAGGCTGTCTACACCGAGGAGGCCGTGACAGTTGAGGAGGCTGCAGACATCGAGGAAGTGGCGGAGCAGGCAGAGTAAATCAGGTGACAGGAGGATAGAAAAATGGCAGAAATTACCGCATCTATGGTAAAGGAGCTGCGCGAGATTACCGGCGCAGGTATGATGGATTGTAAGAAGGCCCTGAATGAGACGGGCGGAAATATGGACGAGGCAGTTGAGTATCTGAGAAAGAACGGTCAGGCTAAGGCTGAGAAGAAGGCCAGCAGGATCGCGGCGGAAGGAATCTGCCGCATCGCTTCCGTGGGAGATCAGATTGCAGCTGTGGTGGAAGTAAATTCCGAGACAGACTTTGTTGCCAAGAATGAGACCTTCCAGCAGTTTGTGGAGGCAGTGGCAAAGCAGGCTGTTTCGTCCGAGGCGGCAGATCTGGATGCTTTCCTGGCGGAGAGCTGGGTGGAAGATACCTCCAAGACCGTACAGGAGGCTCTGGTGGATAAGATCGCTGTGATCGGAGAAAAGCTGAGCATCAGAAGATTTGAGAAGGTAGAAGAGAAGGAAGGTTGTGTCGTGACCTATGTACACGGCGGCGGCCGTATCGGCGTGATTCTTGACGCGAAGACCGATGTGGTGAACGATGCCGTGAAGGAGGCGCTGACAAATCTTGCAATGCAGGTTGCGGCTCTGTATCCCAAGTATGTGGCTACCTCTGACGTGTCCGAGGAGTTTAAGGCACACGAGAAGGAAATTATCTCCGCGCAGATTGCGCAGGATCCCAAGATGGCCGGAAAGCCTGAGAAGGTGATTGAGGGCGCTGTCATCGGACGTCTGAACAAGGAACTGAAAGAGGTGTGTCTGCTCGAGCAGGTATATGTGAAGGCAGAGGACGGAAAGCAGACCGTAGCACAGTATCTTGCGCAGGTTGCAAAGGAAAACGGCGCGAATATCAGCATCAACAAGTTTGTGCGTTATGAGACCGGAGAAGGCCTTGAGAAGAAGCAGGAGGATTTTGCTGCAGAGGTTGCTGCGCAGATGAACGCATAAGTGAACTTTACGGTGAACTTTTGAGAATGAGAACCCTTGTAAGTGGTGTGGAAATGCCAGTTACAGGGGTTTTTAGTATTTCCTATATTAAGACTTGAGAAGAGATTAGAGATAATGTAATTGATGGATTGGTTATTTAACATAGAATAGTCTAAGAGGGACGACCAAAAATGAAATTTGAGTAGGACGAAGAAAAAATATTATTAATACGGAAAAACATAAAATTTCTTTTGAAACGGCAGCATATGTTTTTGATGATCCTTATTACATTGAAATGTATGATTTTGAGCATAGTGTTGATGAGGATAGATATATTGCGATAGGGAAAGTTGGCGATGTGCTGTTTGTAGTATTTACAGAACGAAAGGAAACGATTCGATTCATTTCAGCCAGACTTGCAACTAATGCAGAAAAGGAGCTTTATTATGACCAGAACATTAATTATTGAAAGTGGACAAAAACCTACGGAAGAACAATTAAAAGAGATTGAAGAGGCGAAAAAAGCCCAATTAACTTTGATGAGGATTGTGAGGAGTTGTCACCAGCCATGATGAAGGCGTTTAAGAGTGCAGTTGTACAGAGAAATCGTAAGAAAAAGGCATAGGAATCATATTCTGTATTTTTCAAAAGAGCTCCGGCATGTCCGGGGCTCTTTTGCAGTTGAGGGGATTTCCGATCAGTGTTTTCAATCAGCGTTTTCTTTGCCAAATTGTGTAGACAAACACTGGAAAAACTGGTAACATTATACCTGTGAATTTTTCAAAAGAGACGACAGGTGATTTACAGTGAGGGTGGCGTATGTCATAGCTTTTGCGGCAGTCGGAATCTGTTTGCTGTATTGCCTTGTAAAAGCGGCGGGAAATGACAGAAAAATAGCAGTGGTCGTCAGACGGCTTCTGGGTGCGGGACTCGCGGCAGTTCTGGCGAATATCGTTGTGGTGCTGACTACGGATAAAAATATCTGTATTGTGGCGTACAGCGTATTTTTTGTGTGTATCGACTGGGTGCTTTATTATGTGTTTCAATTTGCTCTGGAGTTTTCCGGGTACGGGGGGAAAAACCATGTGTTTCCGCCTGTTGTCTGGTGGGTTATTCTGGGAGTGGATTCCTTGTCCATGCTGAGCAATGTTTTTGTGCGTCACGCCTTTGACTGTAAGGTGGTCAGGACAGAGTCGGGAGAGGTGTTTTTCAGGACGATTCCCTTTGACATGTATAATCTGCATCTTTTGGTCTCTTATCTGCTGGTGGCGTTTTCCCTGCTGACACTGGTATATAAGGCTGTGAGAACCTCTGAGATCTACCGGGAAAAATATCTTTTGGTGCTGCTGATCCTGGTTTTTATTGTTGCGGGGGATGCAGCCTATGTATTTTCCGACACGCCTGTGAATGTTTCTATCATCAGCTTTGCCATCGGCGGCATCATGATCTATTATTACGCGGTGATCTTTGTGCCAAGAGAATTGCTGAAACGGACGCTGACCATGGTAGTGCAGGATATGGCGGATGCCATATTCATTCTGGACGAGGATGGGAAGTGCATTCATGCCAACGAAAGTGCACACGCTTTCCTGGAGGCCGAGCATACGGATCTGCGTTCCATGGAAAGAGATTTCCGTGAATGGAGCGGGGAAAAGAAGCTTCCGGAGGAGAAGGATTTTTCTTTCCCGCTTACAAGGGAGAGAGACGGGATCAAGATCTATTACAAGGTCCTTTTTCGCAGTCTGCTGAATGACAGGGGACATTTTCTGGGCAGCTTCTTTACCATTCAGGATCGGACGGAGGAACTGAATAATCTGGAACGGGAACGCTATCAGGCGAACCATGATGAGCTGACAGGGCTCTACAACAGACAATGCTTTTACCGCAGGGTTGCCGAGCGGCTTGCAGCGGATCCGGAGGGAGAATATCTGCTGCTGTGCTCGGATATCCGGAATTTTAAGATGATTAATGATGTGTTCGGCCCCAGGAAGGGGGATGCGCTTCTTCTGGGCATTGCGGATGTTCTGCGAACCCAGACCATGGAGGAAGAGATTTACGGGCGTCTGGTAAATGACCGCTTCGGCCTTCTGGTGAAGAAGGAGCATTACAGGCCCGATCTGTTCAGCCTGGAGCGGAGGAATGTACTGCATATTGAAGGAAATTACGCTTACCCGGTTCAAGTCTGTATTGGTATTTATGAGATAACGGATAAGTCGATTCCCGTGTCGGTGATGTGCGACAGAGCATTTATGGCCATTGCCGTCATAAAGAACAGCTATGGCAGAAATGTGGCCTATTATGATGAAGGGCTTCGCAGCAATGTGCTGAATGAGCAGGCGCTCACGGGGGATCTTGCGGAGGCCATGGAGAACGGACAGATCAGGATTTACCTGCAGCCTCAGATGGACGGAGAGGGGAATGTGCTGGGGGCGGAGGCACTGGTGCGATGGCAGCATCCCGGCAGAGGGATGCTTGCGCCCGGAGAGTTTATCGGGATCTTTGAGAAAAACGGTTCTATCGTCCGGCTTGACTGCCATGTCTGGGAGCTGGCCTGCAGGCAGCTGAGGAGATGGAAAGACCAGGGACGGGAGGATCTGTATATTTCTGTAAATATTTCCCCCATGGATCTGTATTTTATTGATTTGTTTAAAACCTTTGCGGGGCTTGTGGAAAAGTATGGGATCAGTCCCGGAAATCTGAAGCTGGAGATTACCGAGACGGCGATGATGTCGGATCTGGAAAAACAGCTGCAAATGATTTCCAAGCTGCGGGAGGCTGGGTTTGTGGTGGAGATGGATGACTTTGGAAGCGGCTATTCCTCGCTGAACATGCTGAAGGATATTCAGGTAGATGTATTAAAGATAGACATGGCCTTTTTGGGTGAGACAGAGGATAAACTCCGGGCGCAGAAAATACTGAGAACCATAGTCGAGCTGTCAAGGCAGCTGGAGGTTCCGGTGATATCGGAGGGTGTGGAGACACAGGAACAGGTGGAATTTCTGCGGGAGATCGGCTGTAATATGTTTCAGGGCTATTATTTTGCGCGGCCTATGGAGGTTGGCATTTTTGAAGAAAAGTATATGTGACGGTTTACGTTAACCGGAGGTGGTGACAGTTTATGTATCATTTGTTTATTGCGCTTCAGGTGCTGGGGATCGTTCTGACCTTCGGGGCGGAAGTGCTTCTGCTGTATGGGGACGGCTCCAGAGAGCAGAAGCTGATGTCCTGTCTGATGGGAAGCTCTCTGGTTCAGAATGCGGCGTACCTATTGGAGTTGACGGCGCAGACCCGGGAGGTGGCCCTGGCGGCGACAAAGATGGAGTATCTGGGAGCCAGCTTCATACCACTGTGCTATTGCTGGTTTATCTGCATTTACTGCGGCGAGAAGGTGCCGGAACGAATCTTTCAGTTTCTGGGGGGCATTGACTTCCTTCTGCTAGGGATGATTTTTACCTGTGACAGGCATAATTTTTATTACACAAATGTAGAATGGGTAACGGACGTGGGGGAGCACCCGTATCTTTTGCTGACTTACGGGCCCGGGCAGCATATTTTTCTGGCGGTGGCAGTTGTCATTCCCTGCCTGATCTCTCTCTATGCCTTATTGCGTTCAATGCAGGCCAGAGCCGGGCAGCTGGTGCGGAAAAACTATAAAATTTTCGTGGTACTGTCTCTGCTGCCTGTCGCTGCGCTTCTGACCTATCTGGGACGGGTGGTGCTGTCTTTTGACCCGACGCCTTTTGTGTGCAGTATCACCATGGTGCTGGTCAGCATTATTGTCTGGGGGATACGCGACAATGATTTTTCCCGTATGGCGGCGGATGTAGTCCTGCACAATATGCCGGACGGTGTGATCATGCTGGATGCTCAGAAGCAGCTGGTGAGCTACAACAAAGCTGCTGCGGATATTTTTACCGAGTTGAACTTCCAGAACGTGGGAGACAGCGTAGAGGATATGGAGGATTTTCCGGAAAGTATTCTGGAGGGGGAAGAGCGGAAGGAATTTGATTTAAATTACCATTCCTATGAGAGCCATGTGAGAAAGGTTCCGGACAAAAACGGGGTGAATCAGGGATATGTGGTGTTGGTGTTTGATACCACGGAGACCAGAAAATACATAGATGAGATAGCGAGCGCCAGGGAGCAGGCGGAGAGAGCCAATCTGGCAAAGAGCGAGTTTCTGGCAAATATGTCCCATGAGATCCGTACCCCGATGAATGCGATTATGGGGCTGAGCGATATTATCATGCAGGAGAGCCGCGGGCGCAGGGTTTATGGTTATGCCTGTGATATCAGATCCGCTTCCGGAAATCTGCTGACCATTATCAATGATATTCTGGATCTGTCAAAGGTGGAGGCGGGTAAGATGGAACTGGTGCTCTCGGATTATTACATCAGAAAGATCGTGGATGATGTGGTAAACATGATGAACATTGCGGCCTCTCAGCGTGGACTGCAGCTGAAGTGTGAGTACGATGAGACCATACCCTGCAGATATCATGGAGACGATGGCAGGATCAAGCAGATCCTGATTAATATTCTGAACAACGCCGTCAAGTTTACCAAGGAAGGTTATGTGAAAATTTCTGTGGGCGGCCAGCCCGGAGCAGATTCCGAAACAGAGCTTTTGTCATTCCGGATTGAGGATACGGGCTGCGGCATACAGCAGGAAGATCTGGAGAAAATTTTTGAAGACTTCAAGCAGGTGGACTCCAGGCGGAACAGGGGAGCAGAGGGAACCGGGCTTGGCCTTTCCATTACCAAACGTCTGGTGCAGCTTATGAAAGGAACGATTGAGGTGGAGAGCATCTATGGCGAGGGAACGATTTTTACAGTCAGACTTCCCCAGAAAATTACAGACGGAAGTCCGCTGTCGGATACGCAGGAGCTTCCGGAACCGGAGACAGAGCAGGCCGAGGACTTTGTGGTGGAGAATTATAAGGTTCTGGTGGTGGACGACAATCTGATCAACAGAACGGTTGCGGTGAGCTTCCTGGAGAATTACGGGTTTGAACTGACGGAGGCGGAAAGCGGGCCGGAATCCATCGAGCTGGTGAAAAAGACAAAGTTTAACATGATTTTCATGGATCACATGATGCCGGGAATGGACGGCGTGGAGGCAGTAAAGATTATTCGGGAAGAATGCGGCGAAAACGGCAGGACTCCGGTGATCATGGCGCTGACGGCAAACGCCATGGAGGGCATGCGGGAGATGTTCCTGCAGTCAGGTTTTCAGGATTTTGTTGCAAAGCCTCTTGACAGAAAGGCCCTGAATGCGGTACTCTCCAAATGGATTCCAAACACATATAAGAAGCGGAAGGAACAGGCGCCGCAGGAACCGCAGACGGCAAAGCTGGAATTTGAGGATATTCATATCGTCGGCATTGATGTGGGAGAGGCCAGGAAGCATCACAGCGGTGAGGCAGAGAGCTATCTGGATCTGCTGCGGCTGTACTGCATGGATGGAAAGCGCAAGTTCGGACTGCTGAGAAAGCTGCTGGAGGAAAAGGACTATGTGACCTATGGAATAGAAGTGCATGGTTTAAAGAGCGCTTCGGCCAATATAGGGGCCATGGAATTGTCCGCCCAGGCGAGAGAGCATGAGGAGGCATCTTACCGGGAGGACGAGGAGTTCATTACCAGACATTCCGGAGATCTGTTGGCCTGTTATGAAAAACAGATCGGTAACATCGAAGGCTTTCTGGAAAACAGGGATAAGCTTTTACACGGCGGAAACTCTGACAAGGATTTGAACATTGACAGAGGAGCGCTGTTGGAGAAGGTACAGGAAGCCCTGGATCGGATTGAGAATTTCCGTTCCAAGGAGTGTGCCGGGATTGTGGATGAGCTGTTGAAGTACCGGCTGGATCACGATACGGAGGCAAAGCTCAGGGAGATCCGGGAACAGCTGCGTATGTACGAGGATGATGCGGCGGAGGAACTGCTGCGCCAGCTGGCAGGCTGGATGGAAAAGGAGGATTGACAAAATGGAAAACAACAAGATGCGTATACTGGCGGTGGATGACAACATTATCAATCTTGCTACCATAGAGCAGGAACTGAAGGACAAATATGAAGTGGTTACAGTAAATTCGGGAGCGCGGGCCATCCGCTTTCTGAACAAGGAGAAACCTGATCTGATCCTTCTGGATGTGCAGATGGCGCTGATGGACGGCATCGAGACGCTGAAGGAAATTCGGACCATGGAAGGGGGCGCACTGATTCCCGTGATTATGCTGACTTCCAAGAAGGACAGGGAGACGGTCATAGAGGGAACCAAGCTGGGAATCATGGATTATGTGCTGAAGCCCTTTGACTCTCAGGATCTTCACGCGCGAATTGACAGAGCACTGAAGAAGGTGGGCGTATTGCCCGTGGAGGATAAGGAACTATACGAAAATGTGAAGGACGTGCAGACCGAGCTGCAGGGAGGAAGCCTGAGAAATGCGCTCCTGAAGATGGAGGAGATTTTGAGCTTCAAGATCGACGAGGAGATTTTCGGCCGAATCCAGAATGCGAAGGCCAGGCTTCGTGCCAACGATGAAAAGACGGCGGAGCGTCTGATAAACAGAGTGATGAAAATGCTGGAGAGGACGGTAGCCACCGAGACGGAGGCCAAGTTTCCGATCAGTGCCGGCGAGATGAACGCAAGGCTTCTCTATGTTCTGAACGACCTGCAGAATTTCAAGGTCAAGGAGGCCTCCCAGAAGCTGGAGGATCTGATGCGCTATGATATTCCGGAGGCTGTCGGCAAGATCTGCGCCTCTGCACAGGAGCGCCTGGACGAGTTTGACGATGAGGCGGCGGAGGAGCTGATCCAGAAGGCGCTGGCAGAGATGAAAAATAATCTTATTTAGCTGTCAGTACCCAGCCTTCAAACCAACGGAGGAAGCGGTTTACATAGGAGGCTTCCACCGGCTGGCCGGAGAGTACAGGGTAGAACAGCAGGAAAAGTCCCAGGGCGGATGTGGCAAAGAGCATATTCAGCAGCCGCCACGCCCGCTTGGACAGACGGGGGCGCAGGCGGTCCAAACAGTGTGCGGACATCAGAACCACGAAGATCACGCTGGGGAAATAGTGATAGATAAACGTAATCCTTGTTACGAAAAACCAGGGCAGATACTGAGCCAGATATCCTGTGAGCAGGAAGGCGGCAGTTCTGTCTTTTTTTCGTGTGCTCAGCCACAGGGTGCAGAAGGCGGCGGGAATCCCCATCCACCATACCAGCGGATTCCCAAAGGCGCTGATTCCCTCTCTGAGACCGCCGGTTCCGTAAGAGCCGGTGAGGATACCGGAATAGTACCAGACAGGGCGTTTCAGAATGGGCCACTGATACCAGGGGGAGGAAAAGGGATGTATGGCATCCAGTCCGCTGTGATAACGAAACATATACTCCTGGTTCCGAAGCATGCGCAGGAGTACGCCGTCCCCGGAACCGTCCGAAAAGGGGAGGTAGGAGACCAGATAGATGGCTGCGGGTATCAGAAGGAAGAACAGGCAGCAAAACAGTAGGGTCTTCAGGACGCAGGGTCGGAAGGATTCCAGAATGTGCCGGTGCGAAATGTTTCCGGTGCATCCGTTCGGATCCTGTTTTGCAGAAAGGTACTCCCGGTATCTGCGGAACAGACTGCCGAAGAAGAGAATGGCCAGGCCCACTCCGGCGTATACCCCGGTCCATTTTGCGGCGATGCCCAGCCCCATGCAGACGCCGCAGGCTCCCAGGGGAAGTAGGGTGCGGGAGAGGGGGACATCGTAAAAGCTCAAGGTACAGTAGCGGTACAGAAACAGATACATCAGGAGCACGAAAAAAGTGATAAACACGTCAATGGTGGCCAGCCTGGTCTGGGTAAAATGCATAAAGTCAAAGGCGAAAAACACTGTGGCCAAGAGTGCGGACAGCGTGTGCCGGGTCATCCTGCGGGCGAAAAGCCAGGCAAGGGGAACCATGGCAATACCGCACAGAGCGCCGGCGATGCGCCAGCCGAAGGGATTCATGCCGAAGACGGCGATTCCGGCTGCGATGAGGATTTTTCCCAGGGGAGGATGTGTGGTTTCATAGGCGGGAAGGCCGTTCAGAAACTCGTATGCCGTGCGTCCATGGTAAATTTCGTCAAAGTACATGCTGTTGCGGAAGCTGAAGCGTTCCGGAAAGAGAGACTGTTCGTCAAAAAGGCAGGGATATTCCCCGGCGTTCACCGGTGTCACGGCCTTGCCGGCGCTGTCGGTGAATACCAGCTCCAGCAGGATTGCCTGGTCACTTTCCAGAGTCAGGCAGAGTCGTGGGCTTTCCAGGGAGATATCCCGGAGCTGCCAGGTGAAGACTTCATCGATGACGATCTCGTGGGTGGTATGCCACATAGTGCCGCCGGCAAGCTGTTCCTGCAGAGTGAAGGTTCTGTCATGGGCGGGGCCGATGTACATAGCCAGTCCGGTGATTTCCGCCGGATCCAGGCTTCCGAAGTCCAGCTCGATGCGGTCGCCCCGATTCAGCCGGCAGGACGAGGAAGGAGCCTGCCGGTCGCCCAGGTCATGGAGGGCAAAACAGCCATACGCCAGAGTGAGGGCTGCCACGCAGAGAAGTTCCGTTTTGGACACGGGCTTTTTGGGGCGGGAGGGGACAGGGGGCAGTGGCTGTGTTCCGGAAAGCCCCGGATTCCGGGAACTCCAGTGCAGGAACACGCTTCGGTACAGAAAGACCAGCAGGGCCAGCATCCCTGCGGAGCCCAGAAGGATGAGCGGGGAATGTCTGTCGTAGGAGGTCGGATCGTAGAAGAACAGCACCTGCGCCGTGTTGCCAAAATGCAGCAGGGAAAACCCACAATAGCATAGAAACAGTCGTCCTGAGCGCAGGAAAGCGCAGGCCAGCAGCAGGAGGGCGAGAACGGGAAACAGATAGCGCTCATGCATGCGGACTGAGAAAAGAAAAACGGTGGCCATAAGCAGGGCGGCCAGAAGAGGATATTTCAGCGTATCCTTTGGCCGCCGCAGGCTCAGGTACAGAACCGTCAGAACGGCGGCCAGGATGGCGGACCAGCCGTAGAAGCTGCCGGGAATCCCAAGGAAGGGCTCGTCCTGGCCCACCCAGTTCCGGCCCAGCAGCCCCCAGAAATTCCAGGCGTTCACCGCGGCGTAAGGGTAGGATTGGACGGTGTTTAAGTATTGTCCCGCCACGTTTGCGAGGCCAAAGGGGAGCGCGGCAGCCAGGGCGCACAGAAGAGCGGCCAGTCCCTGTCCCAGACTTTGCAGAAATATTTTTGCCGAAAAGGTGTCCCGGCGTATCCGATCCAGAAAGCCCGCAAACAGAACCGGGGCAAAGATCAGCATCTGGGGTTTTACCAGAAGCCCCAGGGTGAAGGAAAGACATGCGGGCAGCCAGCGATTCCCGGCCAGGGAAAGGCACAGGAGGAGCAGAAGCAGCGTGTAGACGGAGTCTGCCTGCCCCCAGACGGAGGAGTTCAGCAGCACGGCAGGATTGAGAAGGTATGCGGCGCAGAGAAACAGAGGCCCCGGGCCGGGAAGGCGTTTTGCGGCTTCCCGATAAAGGAGAAAGCCGCAGCCCAAATCGCAAAGGATGGCGGGGAGACGCAGAAGGATCAGGTGCGCCGTGGAATAGTAGCCGATGCCCAGCAGTGCGCGCAGTGCTCCCACAGGGTAGAGCAGATACAGATAGCCGGGGGGATAATCTGCAAAAAAATCAGGGGAATAAAAATGCCCCGGTCCCAGCAGAAACATCCGGTCGGCCCAGGCGGCAAAACAGGCGGTATCATTGTCAAAGCCGTGGGAGAGCCCTGCGGCGGCAATACGCACGGTGAATGCCAGGGTAAACAGAAGAAGAGCCGCAGCCCTGGAGCGGCGTGTAATATGAGTTGACATAGGAATTCTCCAAAAAATTGAAAATGTGTGAAATATTTATGTAATTATACCAAAACTAATAAAAGAAGCAAGGCCTTTATGCTATACTGTTTCGGAAAGAGGTGGAGTCTGTATGGTGAGCTTTGTATGTTTTGAGAAGGTCGGGAAAGTATATAGATCAGGCGAGGTGGAGATTGAAGCGCTTCGGGATGTGAATTTTGTTATTGAGAAGGGTGAATTCTGTGTCATTGTAGGAGCCTCGGGAGCGGGGAAGACTACGATTTTGAATATTCTGGGCGGCATGGATACGCTGAGCGACGGAAAGGTGACGCTGGACGGACAGGAGGTCTCCGCCTTCTCGGGAAGACGGCTCACGGAATACCGCAGGTACGACGTGGGGTTTGTGTTTCAGTTTTATAATCTGGTGCAGAATCTCACGGCGCTGGAAAATGTGGAGCTGGCGGCCCAGATCTGCCGGGAGCCGCTGAAGGCGGAGGAGGTGCTCGGGCAGGTTGGACTGATAGACCGGATGAACAATTTCCCCGCCCAGCTGTCCGGCGGGGAGCAGCAGCGGGTGGCCATTGCCAGGGCGCTGGCCAAAAATCCAAAGCTTCTGCTGTGCGACGAGCCTACGGGGGCTCTGGACTACAATACGGGAAAGGCGGTGCTGAAGCTGCTGCAGAGCACCTGCCGGGATATGGGAAAGACGGTGGTGGTGATCACCCATAATCAGGCGCTGACAGCCATGGCTGACCGGATCATCACCGTCAGGAACGGGACTGTGGCGGACATGGTGAGAAATGAAAAACCGGTGGATGTGGATACGCTGGAGTGGTAGATATCAGGTGCAGATATGAAGGTAATTCGCAAAAGTACATTTCGGGAAATTAAATCGAGTCTGGGGCGCTTTCTGGCTATTTTTGCCATCATTGCACTGGGGGTGGGTTTCTTCGCGGGACTGAAGGTGGCAAGAGGCTCCATGCTGGATACGGTGAAGGATTATCTGGACGAGCATGCCTTTTATGATTTCAGGCTGCTTTCCGCTCTGGGATTTGACCCGGGTGACACAGAGCGGCTGCGGCAGCAGGAGGATGTTGCGGCTGTGGAGGGCGCCGTTTCCCTGGATGTCCTGTATCAGCTGGAGGACGGCAGCCAGGGAGTGGTGAAGGTGCACAGCCTGACGGACACGGTCAATACCGTGGAGCTGGTGAGCGGCCGTTTTCCTGAGACGGACAACGAGTGTGTGGCGGACAGTGCCATGTTTGGAGAGGGAGCGCTGGGAAGCGTGATTTCACTGTCCGAAGACAATGAGGAGGAAAACCTGGATTGCTTTACCCACAGGGACTACACCATCGTGGGTATCGTGCAGTCGCCTTTGTATATACAGTATGAGAGAGGAAATACCTCGCTGGGCGCAGGACGGCTTGACGGCTTTCTCTATCTGCGGCGGGATGGCTTCGACATGGATTTTGACACGGAGGTCTATGTGCGCTTCGACCAGGATAATTCCCTCTATGGAGCGGATTATTCTGCTTTCCGGGACGAGAAGGAGGAGTCCTGGGAGAAGCTGGCAGACGAGGCGGCACAGGTGCGTTATCAGAGAATTCTGACAGAGGCAGGAGAGGAGCTTGCGGACGCCAGAGAGGAATTCCGGGAGCAGAAGGCGGAGGGGGAGAAGGAACTGGCTGAGGCGGAGCGGAAGCTGGCCGATGCGGAAAGAGAACTGGCCGACGGAGAGCAGGCGCTGGCAGATGCCAGGCAGGAGCTTGCGGACGGGAAAAGGACGCTGAAAGAGAAGGAGCAGGAGCTGTCGGAGGGCAGACAGACGGTGACGGAAAAGGAGGCGGAGCTTGCGGACGGTGAGGCGGAGCTGGCAAAGGGAGAGCAGGAGTGGAAGGACAGCCAGGGCCAGGTGAGCTCCGGCTGGAATAGCCTGAACGCCCAGAAGGGCCAGTTACAGCAGCAGAAGGCGGCTTTGGAGGAGCAGTCGGCGCAGGTGGAGACCCAGGCCGCAGAGCTTCAGGGACAGGTGACGCAGCTGGAGCAGCAGTCTGCGGTGCTGGAGGCGCAGGGAGAACAGCTGGAGGCGAAGGAGGCAGAGCTGGAGAAGGAGTCGGCGCGGCTTATCTCCTGGTCGACGCAGCTGGATGTGCTGGAGGCCAAACTGGCGGCCGGTGAAATTCCTCCGGATCAGGTGGCGGATGCAAAACAACAGGTGGAAGCGGGCAGACAGCAGGTGGAAGCGGGCTTGCAGCAGGTGGAGGCCGGCAGAGAGCAGGTGGAGGCGGGCAAGAACCAGGTGGAAGCGGGCCTGCGGCAGATTGCAGGTTACAGGCAGCAGGCGGAGGCCGGTCTGCAGCAGATTGCAGCCTATCGGCAGGAGATTGAGTCGGGCAGGCAGGTTCTGTCCTCTTATGAAAGCCAGGTTGCGGAAGCCGAACGGCAGCTTCGGAGTGCGGAGAGCCGGCTGGCGGAGGGCAGGAAGACACTGGATGACGCCGCACGGGAGATCGCTGAAGGCAGACAGGCCATAGAGGACGCGGAGCGGGAGCTTGCCGACGGGGAGAAGGCGCTGGAGGATGCTCGTGGGGAGCTTGCGGATGCGGAGGAGACTCTGGCAGAGAAAGAGAGAGAATTCCAGGATGCGAAAATTGAGTTTGCCGACGGAGAGCGGGAATATGAGGAGGGACTGGAAGAGTTTCAGCGCGAGATAGCCGACGCCGAAAAGGAGCTTGCCGACGCAGAGGCCGATATTGCGGATATCAAGGCGCCGGATACCTATGTCCTGGGCAGGGACACCAATATCGGTTTTGTATGTTTTGAAAACGATTCCGGTATTGTGGACGGGATCGCAAACATTTTTCCCGTCTTCTTTTTCCTGGTAGCCGCGCTGGTGTGCATCACTACCATGAACCGGATGGTGGAGGAGCAGAGGACTCAGATCGGGGTATTGAAGGCGCTGGGTTACAGTAACCGGGCCATCATGTCAAAATATATCGTCTATTCGGGACTGGCTGCGGTTCTGGGCTGTATATCCGGTTTTTTTCTGGGAACCTGGGGATTTCCGCAGGTGATCTGGTATGTCTACGGTATCATGTACAGGGCGGGCTCCATGGCTTATGTGTTTGACTGGGGACTGGCGTTGATTTCTCTTGCGGCTTCCCTGCTGTGTTCCATGGGAACCACCTGGATTTCCTGCCGTGCAGAGCTGGGGCGCAATGCCGCGCAGCTGATGCGGCCCAAGGCGCCGAAGGCGGGCAAACGTGTGTTTTTGGAGCGGATAGGCTTCCTGTGGAGGCGGCTGAGCTTTTTGCAGAAGGTGTCCGTGAGGAATATTTTCAGGTATAAAAAGAGACTTTTCATGATGGTGGTGGGAATCAGCGGCTGCACGGCGCTGCTGGTCACCGGCTTCGGCATCAATGACTCCATAGCGGATGTGGCCGCGCAGCAGTTTGAGGAAGTGCAGACTTACGATATCGGCATTTCCCTGCAGGAGGAGTGGAGCGGTGAGCTGGAGCGAAAGCTGGAAGGACTGTCCGGGCTGGGAATGGAAGATTTTCTTCCCGTGATGGAAAAAAATATGGACATTGTCACCGATAAGGGAGTAAAATCAATTTATCTTGTGGCGGCGGACGGGGAAGAAATGCAGGGGTTTCTGGATATGCACACCCGAAACGGGGAGAAGATCGCGTACCCGGAGAGCGGAAGTTGTGTAGTCACCCGGAAGCTGGCACGGCAGTACGGGATCCGTGCGGGGGACAGCGTTGTGCTGCGGGATGAGAAGAAGCAGGAGTTTTCCGTCACGGTAGCGGCCGTCATGGAAAATTATATTTACAATTATGTCTATATTGCAGAGGAGACGTGGAGCGCCGGAATGGGCGGGGAGCCTGAGAAAAAGACGGTCTATGTAAATCTTTCGGAGGATGCGGACGCCCACAGGCTGTCTGCGGAGCTGATGAATCTGGAGGAGACGGCCAGCGTGTCTGTGAATGCGGATATGATGGAACGGATCGGCAGTATGATGGAAAGCCTGAATATTATTGTTGCGGTGGTCATTCTCTGTGCCGGCGGTCTGGCTTTTGTCGTTCTGTATAATTTGACGAATATCAATATTACGGAGCGTATCAGGGAGATCGCTACCGTGAAGGTGCTGGGCTTTTTCAAAAAGGAGACGGCCAGCTATGTCCTTCGGGAAAATATTCTTCTGACGGTGATGGGAATGTTTCTGGGGCTTTTGCTGGGACGGCTGCTGCATGCGTTTGTGATGAATGAGATACAGGTTGATATGATTGCCTTTGACATAACCATCCGTCCGGTGAGTTATCTGTACAGTGCGCTTCTGACGGTGGCGTTTGCATGGGCGGTGAATCTGTTCATGGGTGGCAGGCTTGAGAAAGTCAGCATGACGGAATCTTTAAAGAGTGTGGATTAGCGGGAGGGACTGTTTTGAAGTTTGATATGCATTGCCATACAAAGGAGGGTTCTCTGGACGGGAAGGTGCCGGTGGAGGAGTTTATTGAGCTTTTGGTGGAAAAGGGGTTTGACGGGATGCTGATCAGCGACCATAATTCCTACAACGGCTACCGGTACTGGAAGAAGAATGTCAAAGACAGGAGATTTCCGGATTTTGTGGTGCTGAAAGGAATTGAGTACGACACCATAGACGCCGGGCATATCCTTGTCATCATGCCGGAGAATGTGAAGCTGAGGATATTGGAGCTGCGGGGGCTTCCCGTACAGTTTCTCATAGATATCGTCCACGCCAACGGAGGGATTTTGGGGCCTGCTCATCCCTGCGGGGAAAAATATCTGAGTATTACCAACACCAGAAAGCACAGAAATCAGCTTGCCGTCATGGATAAGTTTGATTTTATCGAGGGCTTCAACGCCTGCGAGGAGCCGGACAGCAACCGGAGGGCCCGGGACATTGCGGAGGGGTATAAAAAGCCTGCCTTCGGAGGGAGCGACGCCCATAAGGCGGAATGTATCGGGCTGGGCGCCACCGAGTTCTCAGGCAGGATTACCTGCGAGTCGGATCTGATCGCCCTGATCCGGGAGAAGGGTGTGGCTGCCTGTGCCTGCGGCGGCAGCTATTTTGCCGGCACCACCAAGAACAGGATCGGCAGAGCCAACAATGTGCTGGTGCAGTCCTTCTGGCTCTACAATCACCTGGGGAGCATGTGGCGGTATCGCAGAAGGCATCTGGAATTGAAGCGATTGTACATCAAAATACGGTAAGATCGGAAAAGTGTTACGAAATTATTGCATTTTTATTGATTCTTATCCAGTACTTCATAAAATCTTAAGGTGCATTTCGCCTGGAGTATGCTATAATGTTCAATATGTAGTGGATACATATTGGACATTTTTATATGTAAGGCCTGTTTGAGGCTATGGGCTACAGGAAAGGTTGGCGATCATTATGACAGGAAGTTCAAAAAGAGTTCTGGCGGCATCTCTGGCGGCGGTCATGGTATTTTCTCTTGCGGCCTGCGGCAATACAGAAGGCGGGGATGACGACAGAAAGCTTCCGGAGTGGGTCTATGTTCCGGAATATCGTGAGCTGGAGGAAGAAGGCTCCTACTATTCTGCAAAGCAGGTGGGAGATGCCCTGTATTATCAGTTTGGGTCTTTTGATGAGGAGAAGGGGACGTATGTCGCCGGGCTCCGGAAATATTCTCTGGCGGATGGGAGTGCGGAGACACTGCTGGAGATGGGGGATGCAAGCGTAAATCAGTTTGAGGTGGCCGGCGACGGGAGCATCTATGCCATGAGTTCCGAGTGGCTGCCCAGCGATACCAACCCGGAGGAATATGAAGTAAAGTACCTTTTGATGAAATATGGCCCGTCGGGAGATGAGGTCTTCCGCCAGGACATCACGGAGGCCACCCAGGAGAACAGTATTGATTACATAAATAACATGGTGGTGGATGATCAGAACAGGGTATGCCTGTTCGGCAACAGTGATGCTCTGGTATTTGACGGAGAAGGTGCTTTTCAGGGAGTCATTAAAGTATCGGACGGCATGGGCGGCATCAACGACGTCATAAAGGGTAAGGACGGGAAGATTTATTCCTATGGCTGGTCTTCCGGCGGCGAAGGCGGCTATGTCCTGAGTGAAGTAGACATCGACAAACGTGCGGTGGTTAACACCTACGCTAATTTCCCCGGGGGAAACGGGCTGACGGCCGGGAGTGAACATGATTTTCTTTCCTATGACAGTTCAGGCGTCTATGGGTACACTCTGGCGGATCAGAGCGCGGAGAAGCTTTTTGACTGGGTAGACAGCGATATCACCGGCGAGTATGTGCAGTCCATAGGAATCATCGAGGACGGACGGATTCTGGTGGTAATCAATGACTGGGGTACCAGTGAAAACAGCCTTGCCCTGCTGTCGAAGACGCCGGGCAGCGAGGTGCCTCAGAAAGAGATCATTCTGGTGGGCACAATGTCAGCCAGCCAGGAGCTTCGGTCTGCGGCGGTAAAATTTAACAAAACCAGCGACAAATACCGCATTTCCATCAAAGAGTATATTGACAATACCGCACAGTGGACGGAGACCACCTGGAGCGATGCCCTGACAAGGCTGAACAACGATATTACTTCCGGGAATTGTCCGGATCTCATTGATGCCGGCGACATAGACATTCAGCAGCTTACGTCGAAGGGTGTGATCGAGGATCTGACTCCTTTCCTGGAGAACAGTACGGTGTTAAAGCGGGAAGATTTCCTGGAGCCGGTTTTGAACGGTTTCACCTACGAAGGTGTGCTGGCAGGTATTCCCAAGACCTTTAACATTCAGACAGTAGCCGGCAGCTCCAAGGATCTGGGGACGGAGATGGGCTGGAGCCTGGAGGAGATCATTGCCTACTCGGATGCGCATCCCGATGCCAGTCTGTTTGATTACACCTCCAAGAGCAACGTTATGTATTATTGTATGAGGTACAATGAGGGAGCCTTTGTGGACTGGAGCACAGGCAAATGTAACTTCAATTCTCCCGAGTTCATCAGTCTGCTGGAGTTTGTAAACAGGTTTCCGGAGGAAGCGGATTATAATAATGATGTCTCCGCTCCCAACAGAATACAGCGGGGAGAAGTGCTTCTGGATACCGTATATCTGGATGGCTTCAACGAGGTTCAGATGTACAACGAGATTTTTGGCGGGCAGGCAGTCTTTATCGGCTATCCCACCACGGACGGAAGTGTGGGCTGTGCGCTGAATGCCAGCAATGTCTATGCCATTGCTGCAAAGAGCAAGATGAAGGACGGCGCATGGGCGTTTCTTGAGAGCTATCTGGCCCAGGAAAACACCGATCGGTGGTCCTGGGGCTTCCCCTCCAACAAGGAGCAGCTGGACAAAAAGATTCAGGAGGCCATCAAGGTAGAGACCTATACCTGGGTAGATGAGGACGGTGTGGAGCATGAGGAGGTATCTTCCGGCGGCGGCAGTGTAAGCTATGAGGACGGCTGGACTTACGAGTACCACACCACAACGCAGGAAGAGGTGGATCAGGTGCTTGCGCTGATCGAGGTGGCAAGACCTACCGTTTCACAAAACAGCAATGTGATGGCTATTATTGCCGAGGAGGCAGAAGCCTTCTACAAGGGGCAGAAGAGCGCGGCGGAGGTGGCGGATGTCATCCAGAGGCGTATTCAGAATTATGTGGATGAGAACAGGTAAGCGGGTAAATGGGAGTTAGTGTGAACAGACGTAAAAAGAAGCAGCAAAAGGAGCAGGTTCCTGCAAAAGTGCATATCAAGACGACCAGAAGGACGCGGAAGCTGAAGGTGAGTTCGGGGGCGTTTATCGCCCCCAGCTTCCTGGGGGTTTTACTTTTTTTTATTTTACCTTTTCTGGTGGTGATTTATTATTCTCTGGTAGACAGCCCAATCAGCGGCAATTTTGTTTTCCTTGATAACTTTATCAATATTATCGGAAATTCCGCATACCGGAGAGCGGTACATAACACGGCCATGTTTTCCGTGGTGGCAGTGCCTCTTGCAGTGGTATTGTCTCTGATGCTTGCCATCGTGCTGGAGGCAAAACTGCCTTTCCGCAGTCAGTTCCGTACCTTCTTTCTGAGTCCCCTGATGGTGCCGGTGGCATCCATCGTTCTGATCTGGCAGGTGCTGTTTCACTATAACGGTGTAGTCAATGACATGCTGGGGATTTTCGGCGCGGATAAGGTGGACTGGATAAAATCGGACTATGCGTTGGTGGTCATAGTCATTCTGTTTTTGTGGAAGAATCTGGGGTACAACATGATCATGTTTATGGCAGCGCTGGCCAGCATCCCCAAGGATATCCTGGAGGTGGCAAGGCTGGAGAGTGCAACGCCGCTGCAGACCTTTTTCCATATCAAGATCAGGTATCTTTCCTCCACGTTGATGTTTGTGACGATTATGTCGCTGATTAATTCCTTTAAGATATTCCGGGAGGTCTACCTGCTGACGACAGACTATCCTGTGGATACCATATATACATTGCAGCATTTTATGAACAACAAATTCAGGAATCTGGATTACCAGACGCTGTCGTCGGCGGCAATCCTGATGTCCCTGGTTATGATCGTCCTCATCGGAATCCTGTTCATTGCTGAAAATCATTTCGGAAAGGATGTGGAAGGATGAGAGCGAAGAACACATCTGGAGAGAGGGTTTCTCCGTTCGGGAGGCGGACGGGGAAGGAAAAACCCTCAGGTAAATTACAGAAAAAGAAGGCCTGGAGTGCGGCCAAGATCGTGTTGGCCACAACGGTGGCAGCCTTTTTTGCCATATTGTTTCTGACACCGATTATTTTGACAATCACCAATTCCTTTATGTCTGCCTCGGAAATATCGGCCAACTACGGTTCGGTATTTGCCACCAACAGCAGCGGAGGAAAGGTTTATATATCCGAGAAGGTCAACCTGAAGTTTATTCCTGACATGGTTTCCTTCAGCCAGTATATCACGGTTCTTTTCAAAAGCCCGGAGTATCTGCTGAAGTTTTGGAATTCCGTGATCCTGGTGGGCCCCATCGTAGTGTTTCAGCTTCTGGTGGCCTCTCTGGCGTCCTATGGTTTTGCCAGATACCACGGGAGAATTCGGGAGATTATCTTTTTTGCCTATATCATATTGATGCTGATGCCCTATCAGGTGACGCTGGTTCCCAACTATCTGGTCAGCGACTGGCTGAACCTGCTGGATACCAACTGGGCCATCTGGCTGCCGGGTATTTTTTCTCCCTTTGCAGTGTATCTGCTGACCAAATTCATGCGCAGGATACCCGAGTCGGTAATTGAGGCGGCACAGATCGACGGAGCCGGAGAATTTCAGATCTACAGAAAGATCTGTATGCCGCTCTGTAAAGGAGCCATCTGTTCCGCGGCGATCCTGGTCTTTATGGATTACTGGAACATGGTGGAACAGCCGCTGATTCTGCTGACCGACGCAGAGAAGCATCCGCTGTCGGTGTTTTTAAGCAAGATCAATTCCGGTGAGATCGGACTGGCATTTGCGGTGGCTACCATTTATATGGTGCCCAGTCTGTTGATTTTCCTGTACGGCGAGGAATATCTTGTGGAAGGAATCACCTATCAGGGCGGTATAAAGGGGTAAGAAAATCTGTTCGTAATATATTGTAGGAGAGGAAGAAGGAAATGAACGAAAACGGTAAGAGCAAAAGAGAATGGGTAAAGACCGCCGCCATTATATTTTTGTCGGTGATGCTGGTCCTGACCTTTTTCTCCCAGACCATTATGAATTATTCGCTCCCGGAGGTGGCTACTCAGTATGTGCAGTCCGGAACCATAACGGCGAAGATCCGGGGAACCGGAGTGGTGGAGAGCGGAGACCCGTATGAGGTGAAGGTGACAGAGTCAAGAAAGGTCTCCAGCGTGGCGGTGAAAGTGGGAGATCAGGTACAGAAGGGAGATGTGCTCCTGTATCTGGAGGACGCCGAGAGTGAGGAACTGAAGACGGCCAGAGAGGCCCTGGAGACGGCGCAGAAGGATTATGATATGGCGCTGCTGACGGCTGCCATAGAATCTTCCGATATTTATTCGGCAAATCAGGGCGTGTCTACGGAGACGCTGCGTCAGAGAATTACCAATGCACAGAGGGCTGTGAAGGCGGCAGAGGATGAGCTGAAGGCCGCTCAGGAGGCGGTGAAGCCGCTTGAACAGAAGGTAGCGGAACTCGACAGGGGAGCGGCTGACTGTCAGGCACAGATGGATTATGAGCAAAGCCAGAATACCGTTGCCGAACAGAGAGTGGAGACGGCGAAAAATGCCCTGGAGACGGCGAAGGTAAATCAGCAGTATGCCCAGACGGCATATAACGCGGCACAGGCAGCGTTTGACAGCGCCACTGCATCCGGCAATGATCCGGCGGTAATTGAGGAGAAGAAAAAAGAACGGGATAAGGCAAAAACGGCGTTGGACAATGCAAACAATGCCCTGACAAACGCCACGAACGAGTATAACGGCGCCGTTCAGAACAACACCAACAGAAAGAACAGTCAGGTGCTTAATAATCTGCAGAGCGAGAAGGACAGTTATGTGCTGAATAAATATGCCGTGCAGAAAGAACTGGATGCGGCTAAGGCGGCAGTGGAAAGCGCCGATGCAAAGGTGAAGGAGAAAGGAGAGGCACTGACTGAGCTGGTGAGCAGTGTGGGAAATGTGGCCACCCTGGAGGGGAAGCTGGATGCCATCGCAAAGGCTCAGGAGAAGGTGGATGAGCTGACGGCAAAGGCTGTGAACGCCACCATTACCGCGGATATTGCAGGTACAGTGACAGCCATCAATGTGACGGCGGGAAATACCACCTCCGCGGCAACGCCTGTGGCAGTGCTGCAGCCCGAGGGCAAGGGCTATACCTTAAGCTTTTCTGTCACCAACGAGCAGGCGAAGCGGCTTTCCGTGGGAGATAAGGCAGATCTGGTAAATGCCTGGAGATATGACGATGTGAACGTTACCCTGGCAAGCATAAAGCCGGATAAAAGCAATCCAGGACAGAATAAGATGCTGACCTTTGATGTGACCGGCAGCGTGACGGCAGGCCAGACCCTGAACCTGTCCGTAGGACAGAAGAGTGCCAACTTTGACCTGATTGTTCCAAACAGTGCCATCCGTGAGGACAGCAACGGTAAATTTATTTTGATCGTAGAGTCCAAGTCCAGTCCTTTGGGCAACCGGTATATCGCCACCAGAGTGGATATTGAAGTGCTGGCAAGCGATGATACACAGTCTGCGGTCAGCGGCGGACTTTACGGATATGAGTATGTGATTACCACTTCTACAAAGCCTGTGGAGGCCGGCAAGCAGGTGAGACTGGCTGACAATTAATTTCGGTGGAAGTGAGGCGAGAAATGAAGAAAGTAATACTTGGAATAAGCGGAGGAATATCCTTTCTGCTGTTTCTGATCCTTGCCATTACAGCCAACCGCCTGGGAGGGAGTCAGGATTCCCAGAACATGGCGGAGCGCTGGAGCAGGGACGGGAAGACAGCTCAGGTCAGCTGCTTTTTCTCGGTGAATGCGGATGTTGACGAAGACAGTATTCTTGAGCTGGAGCATTCCATCGACGGAGCGCTTTCCGATGCCGGGGTGGTGCAGGAGTCGGAAAATCCGGGAGCCAGGCTGTGGGCGGATGCGTTCAGTGCGGATGGCAAGGTTACCGTTTCCAGCGACAGGTCCAGCCTGGAGGCGGATGCCATCGGGATCGGAGGGGATTTCTTTCTCTTTCATCCCCTGAAGCTTTTGTCGGGGGGCTATTTCTCAGGCAATGACCTGATGCAGGATTATTGTGTGATCGATCAGGATGCCGCCTGGCAGTTGTTCGGTTCCAATGACGTGTCGGGTATGACCGTTTACATCGGGGGGATTCCTCATATTGTAACCGGTGTGGTGCAGCGGCAGGAAGGGCGTCTGACAGAAGCGGCCGGGCTGGACGGTTCTCTTGTGTATGTGTCCTATCAGACACTGAGCACCTTGGGGAAAAGCAACGGTATCAATCATTTTGAGATTGTGATGCCTGATCCGGTGACAGGCTTTGCAGAGAATTTTATCCGGGAAAAGCTGGGATCTTCCGAAAAAGAGACGGAGATTCTGGAGAATACTTCCCGATATTCCTTTGTCTCCCGTCTGAAGCTGATTCCTCAGTTTGGAACCCGCTCCATGAACGGAAAGGCCATTATCTATCCTTATTGGGAGAATGTGGCGAGAGGGTATGAGGATATTCTGGCTGTGATTACGCTGGCAGAGCTTCTGTTTCTGGTCTATGCGGCGGTGCTTGCGCTGGTATTCTTTGGAATATGGTGGAAGCATAAGGGCTGGACGATCCGGGATAAATGGTTGATTCTGAAGGATAAGGCCGAACGCCGGATGGAGAGAATCCGGGCGAAGCGGCTGGCAAAGAAAGGACATCCGGAGGATCTTGAGTTTCTGACGGAATTTGACGCGCAGAAGGAAAAGAAGCCGGGATGGGTGAAAAGCCATATCCGGCAGAGGGAAAGAAAGCCCGGGAAAGGGATCGGAAAAGAAAAGGCCGGAAAGAAGCCGAAAAAGGAAGCGAAGAAAAGCAGATGGATGAGGCTTCCGGAGGTGGACGATCTGGACGATTTGGACTGAACTTTGAAAGGGCAGGTTGCCGCTTCAGCGGCGGAATGAGAGGGAATTATGAAAAAGAAATGGTTGAACCGGGGATTTGCTCTGGGGCTGACGCTGGTCACGGCCTTTGGTCTTTGTGCCTGCGGCGACGAAGGGAAGAGCATGGAAAATGCCGGAATGGCAAAAGAACATGTCTACAAGCTTTCTCAGATTGAAATACCGAATCTGGGTGTGGCGGACGGAAAGGGCAATACCAGCATTATGCAGACGCTGCACAAGGACGAAAGGATTTTTGTCCTGTTGCGGAATGACAGTTGGGATCCTGAAACCTATGAATCTTCTGTGAGTTATGAACTTCTGAGTATGGATGAAGACGGCGGAAACCAGAATCTGATTGAGATTCAGATACCCGCATCGGAGGAACCGGATGAGGCCGGGGACGGAGAGGCTGAAAATCCCATGCCGGATGAGGAGGGCGAAGGGGATTCTGCCGCGGATCCGGACGGAGAGGAAGGCGAATCCACAACAGAACAGTCAGAGGAAGAGTCTGGGGAGGACGATGCTGCCTCGGTACCCTCTGTTCAGCCCAGGGTAAGCGTGATGGATATGCCCATGGTAGGACAAAATGTTTCGGAATACAGTAATTACGGCAATTTTGTGATTAATTCCGAGGGCGAACTCTATGGACTAAAGACACTGAGCAGAGATGAATACATAGAGGAAGAGGAATCCTGGAAGAACGAGAGAAGATATTATATCTGCCATTGGGCTACGGACGGCAGTTTTCAATGGGAAAAAGAAATAGAGGCCCTGGCGTCGGATGACGACATGTGGATTTATGTGGAGACTATTCTGGCCAGAAATGACGGAACCCTGGAACTGATTGTAAGAGGTGACAATAATGCCAGGATCAAGGTAGATGCCGAAGGGAATGTATCGGATCAGATTCCGCTTCCTGATGAGTTAGAGAGTGTATACAATAATCTGGAGAGAATGCTTCCCAGGGAGGATGGCGTTCTGTTCCTCATCTATCATGACGAAAACGACTGGCAGAAGATCTTTGGTGTGGAGTATGATCTGGCCACGGAGACGATGGGGGAGCCTTGCTCGCTGCCTTCTTCAGTGCTCTATGCGTGGGACTACAATATAATGAATATCAGGGCAAACGGAGATCTGCTCTTTACCACCAGCGGCGGGGTTTATACTTATACCATAGGAGATGAGGCGGCAAAGCCCATGATGGATTACATCAATTCCGATGTGTTTATCAACTCCTTCAGTGCTATCGTTGAATTGTCCGACACTTCTTTTCTGGGAATTTATCTGGAGGACTACAGCGAAGGAAACAAGGCTGCGGTTTTCAGCTATGTAGATCCGGCAGACATCACGGATAAGGCGGTGGTTGTGCTGGCAGGCGAATATATAGATTATGACATGAAGAAACGCGTCATAGAGTTTAACCGGGAGAGTGAAGACTACAGAATCGTTATCAAGGAGTATAATTTATACAATACTTATGAGGATTATAACGCCGGAAACACAAAGCTGAACAATGATATTATTTCCGGAAATATGCCTGACATTTTGGTGAATAACGAGTACGCTTCGCTTCCCATTGAGAACTATATCGCCAAGGGGCTGATTGCCGATGTGAGAAAGCTTATTGCAGACGATGAAGAGCTTTCTCAGAAGGAATTTATCGAGAGTGTGTTTGACGCTTATTCCGTGGACGGAAAGCTGTATTATGTGGTTCCCAATTTCGAAGTCTATACCATGATCGCCAAAAAGTCTCTGGTGGGCGACAGGGAGAGCTGGACCATAGAGGATATGAAGCAGGTTCTGGCGGGAATGGGGGAGGAAGCAAGCGCATTTGGCATTGATATCACCCGCGAAACATTTGTAAATATGGTGCTGCGTTACTGCGGAAATCAGTTTATGGATGTGTCCACCGGAAAGTGTAATTTTAACTCAGATGATTTTATTGCTCTGATGGAGTTTGCCAAGACGCTGCCGGAGGAGATCAACCGTGAGGATGATTACTGGATGAATTACGACTGGTCCAAGGAGCAGACCCAGTACAGGGAGAATCGTACATTGCTGATGCAGGCGAATTTTTACTATTTCCAGAATTTCCCCAATACTTTCAACGGCTATTTCGGAGAGCCGGTGAGCTTTGTCGGTTTTCCTACCGGGGAGGGCAAGGGTGATTATCTGCAGAGCAGCAGAACCTATGCGCTGTCTGCAAGGTCAAGAAATCTGGAAGGCGCATGGCAGTTCATCCGCTACTATCTGACAGACGAATATCAGAAGGAGGTAAATTACTTCCCTGTGAATAAGGAGCTGTTTTATGAGAGATCCAAGGAGGCCATGGAAAGACCTTATTGGGAGGATGAGAACGGTGAAAAGCAGTATTATGATCAGACCATATCCCTCAACGGTGAAGAAGTAACAATTTCTCCGCTGACTCAGGAGCAGTTGGATGAGGTGTTGGACTATATTCTTTCCGTGGATAATCGCTTTTACTATAATGAAGCCATTGCCAATATCGTCAATGAGGAGATGGGCGGTTTCTTTACCGGACAGAAATCCGTGCAGGATGTCGTCGCCGTGATTCAGAGCAGAGCGCAGATTTATGTGGACGAGAACAGATAACAAGATGAAATGAACAGGAAAAAGGGCTGTCACATGAGACGTGGCAGCTCTTTTTGATTCTGCTTATGCAAATGCCGGAGTCAGCTTCTTCTTTCAGTCCAATGTAATGGGAATTCCCTTCTGCTCCAGATAGTGCAAAAGGGTCAGCTCCATGGCGTGCTCCCGGAGCCATTTCCGCTGTTCTCTGTAGTCTGGCATAACGGATTCCACCATGTTCCAGAAGTCTTTGGAATGATTCATGTGAGTCAGGTGACAGAGTTCATGTACGACGACGTAGTCCAGCACAATGGGAGGGGCGAAGATCAGACGGTAATTGAAGGAGAGCGTTCCCCGGGAGGAACAGCTTCCCCAGCGGGTCTTCTGATCCCGAACGGTGACGGAGGTGTAATTGCCTCCTGTGAATCTGTGATAATATGCAACACGGTTTTCCAGAATGGATCTGGCTGTGCTGCGGTATCTTTTTTCCAGAGCCTCCAGTCGTCTTGTCTCGGCTTGGGTGAGATAAATCGTGTGAGACATGCAGTTCCTCCTATTTGTCACCGGCCATGTTCTTGTCTACGTCGACCACGGTAAAACAAGCAGGATTGTCTGCCCTGACCTTTTCAGCGATCAGCGCAGTCAGTGCGCCGTCTGACAAACGGAAATTGTAGGGCGCCACCACATCAAAGATCAGGTTGGTGTGACTGGGGCCGGTGACGATCCGAAAGTCGTGCATGGTGAGACAGGGATCTATTTGGGCCAGATATCCCTTCACCAGTTCTTTCAGGCGTTCCGTCTCCTGATCGCCTACCTGTACGGGATCCATGTGGATGACTGCATGGCAGTTCAGGGTTTTCTGGAGCTCATGCTCAATGGTATCAATGACATCGTGCAGCGTCAGAATATCGCCGTCGGCGGGAACCTCCGCGTGGAGGGAGATGAGGACTCTGCCGGGACCGTAATTGTGCACGATGAGATCATGGATGCCGATGATTTCCTTGTGGCTCATGACAATGTCGTTGACCTGTTGTACAAATTCCCGGTCGGGTGCCTGACCAAGCAGAGGGCTGATGGTATCCCTGGCGGCTGTGAAACCGGAATAGCAGACAAACAATCCCACCAGTACGCCGCACCAGCCGTCTAAGGAAAGATCCGTAAAGTGGGCAGTCAGGGTGGAGATCAGAACTACGGAGGTGGCAAGAGTGTCTCCCAGGGAATCCGTGCCGGTGACGAGCATGGCGGCGGAATCCATCTTTTTGCCAAGCCTTCTGTTATAAAGAAACATGTAGCATTTTACCAGGATGGACGCAATCAGGATCACGAGAATCACCGGGGAAAATTCCGGGGTTTCAGGGTGAATGATCTTGGAGACAGAGCTCTTCAGAAGCTCCGTTCCCATGAGGAGTATGATTACCGAAACCAGAAGCCCGGAGATATATTCGATGCGGCCATGACCAAAGGGATGATCCGGATCCGGTTTTTGACCGGCCATTTTAAAGCCGATCAGAGTAATGATGGAAGAGCCGGCGTCGGACAGATTGTTAAAAGCGTCGGCTGTGATGGCAATGGAATTGCTGATGAGTCCGGCGACAAATTTTCCGGTAAAAAGGCACAGATTCAAAAAGATGCCGACGGCGCCGCAGAGCACTCCGTAGGCCTGTCTCACTGCCGGATTTTTGTAGTCCTCTCTGTTTTTTATGAACAGCTTTGCAAGTAAAGTAACCATGAAGAATCCCTCGCTTATGTATATTCCGAAAGGTTTCTAATCAGTATAGCAAGGGGAGCGCAAAAATGCAATGTCTGGAGGTAAATTTTCAGGGTGCAAATCAGAACCCTGCGGTGGCGCAGGCGTGTAAAGAGAATCCTGTACAGATGCGAAAAGAAACTTGCACTACTCTGAAAAACGTGATATATTGAGGGCAATGATATTTCAGGGGAAGGAGGAAGTCCTTCCGACATAAAATTATACGGATAAGGAGAGGTTGGATATATGGGTAAGAGACCTGTTGTGTTGATGATTCTGGATGGATATGGTTTAAACGAAAAGACGGAAGGCAATGCAGTTGCTCAGGCCAGTACACCTGTCATGGACAGGTTGATGAAGGAATATCCCTTTGTGAGAGGAAATGCCAGCGGCATGGCGGTAGGACTTCCGGAGGGCCAGATGGGCAATTCCGAGGTGGGACATCTGAATATGGGTGCGGGGCGTATCGTTTATCAGGAGCTGACAAGGATCACGAAGGAAATTCAGGACGGCACTTTTTTTGAAAACCCCGCTCTGCTGAAGGCTGTGGAAAACTGTAAGAAGAACGGAAGTGCGCTGCATCTTATGGGGCTGCTTTCCGACGGCGGCGTGCACAGTCACAATACACATCTTTACGGTTTGCTGGAACTGGCAAAGAGAAACGGTCTGGAAAAGGTATATGTACATTGTTTTCTGGATGGACGCGACACGCCTCCTGCAAGCGGAAAAGATTATGCAATTGCCCTGAATCGGGAGATGGAGAAGATCGGCGTTGGCAGGATTGCTTCCGTGATGGGCCGCTATTATGTGATGGATCGGGACAACAACTGGGATCGCGTTAAGCTGGCTTATGATGCCATGACAAAAGGAGAGGGACTGACTGCCGAATGTGGTATCTGCGCCATTCAGGAATCCTATGACAGAGAGGAGACAGACGAATTTGTAAAGCCTACTCTGGCTGTGGAGAACGGAAAACCGGTTGTTGTGGTGCAGGATGGAGATTCTGTGATCTTCTTTAATTTCAGACCTGACCGTGCAAGAGAGATCACCAGGGCGTTCTGTGATGATGAGTTCAAGGGCTTTGACAGAGGAGACAGAAAGGATATTACCTTCGTGTGCTTCTCCGATTATGATCCCACTATTCCGAACAAGGAGGTTGCATTCCACAAGGTAGCCGTGAACAATACCTTCGGAGAATGGCTGGCGGCCAATGGGCTGAAGCAGGCGCGTATTGCTGAGACGGAGAAGTATGCTCATGTAACGTTTTTCTTCAACGGTGGCGTGGAGGAGCCGAACGACGGGGAGGACAGGGTGCTGGTCAATTCGCCCAAGGATGTGGCAACCTACGACTTAAAGCCCCAGATGAGCGCTTATGAAGTGTGCGATAAGCTCTGCGAGGCGATCCGCTCCGATAAATATGATGTAATAATTATTAATTTTGCAAACCCGGACATGGTTGGGCATACCGGGGTTCAGGCTGCGGCTGTCAAGGCTGTGGAGGCTGTTGACGAATGTGTGGGAAAAGCCGTGGAAGCGGTGAAGGAAATGGATGGGGCGATGTTTATCTGTGCCGATCATGGAAATGCCGAGCAGCTGATAGACTATGAGACAGGTGATCCCTTTACTGCACACACCACCAATCAGGTACCCTTTATTCTTGTAAATTATGACAGGGACTATACGCTCCGTGAGGACGGCTGTCTGGCTGATATCATACCGACTCTGATCCAGATCATGGGCAGAGAACAGCCTGCGGAGATGACAGGAAGCTCTCTGCTGGTAAAGGCCTGAATCGGATACTGCAGGGGGATGAGCGCGGAGCGCCTGGCTGTCTGTATGTTTGACAAAAAAAGAAAAGAGGATTGTATATGCTTCGGAAGATCGACTGGCTGTTTTACAGGGACGACGATAGGAAGCGCTTGTAGCGGTGACACTGGCCACGGCTGCAAGCGCTGCTTGTGATGCCGTGGTTCCGAAGCAATTCGCAATACCTGAAACAGGAGAACCATGGACTGTAACCTTCAGTTTGTGGTTCTTTTTTTGCGTGTACATTGAGCCGGGCACATTCACAGGCAAAACGGCGATCCGGGAGCTTGCTCACGGATGTCGATTCGCCTGTGAATGTATGCGACGAAAGTCGCGTCAGCCCAAGGCCGAAGGCCGTGGGCTGGGCCGGCGGAGG
>CAJUJU010000004.1 GCA_910586835.1 uncultured Acetatifactor sp. | reverse complement strand
TTTCGTCTATGTACTTCATCAGAACGCCGCTTGCCCCGGACACTTTGGAGAGAAGGTCTTCGATTTCTTCCTCAATCTGTGTCAGACGGATTTTTTTCGTCATGTGCTTTTGGGGGAATGCCTGTGTTCCAGGGACTGTATGCAGTCTCTTTTCTTCTGTATCAGATGTGCAGGAGAGTAAGCTCTCTTTGAGAGCTGAAAACTCCGACAGTTTTTCTTTGATTGCGCCAACCATATATTCTTCCAAAACGTCTGCATAAACCGTACAGCCTGCCCCGGTACAGTTGCTTCCTCGGCTTCCTGACTGGCTGCAAACAAAGTAACGTCCCCATTTTGTCTTTGCCTTGCGGATTGTCAGCGCATAACCGCAGTTACCGCATTTGACTTTGCCTGCAAGCCATGAATTTTTCGGTTTACAGGTCTTTGTGGACTGTCTGTTGTTCAGGCTCCGTTGTCGGCATGCCAACCATGTCTTAGAGGGGATAAAACCCTTATGCGGCGCAAGCACAATCTCTTTGTCGGACAGGTCACTTTGCTTTCTTGAAGTGGAAACCGTACCTTTGTAGAGATAGCAGGCATTGTAACCCGTGAAGTCACTTGCCGGGTTATAGATGTTTGCACCTTGACTTTGGAAAAACTGGTACACGTCAATATCGGCTTGCACATACACGGGATTGCGGAGCATTTCACTGATACGGGCGGTATTCCAGTTTGCGCCACGCAGATTTTTAATCTGGTGTTCATTCAAGTACCGTACGATATCCCCAAGTGAATTGTCCGTGTCCGCATACATGGAGTAAATCAGCTTTAGCTGTTCACTTTCCTCCGGGACTTCCTCGTACATGGAAGTGAGGATATTGTCAATGACCGTTTTCGTCAGACGGTAGCCGTAGGGAATACGCCCGCCCATGTAAAAACCGCGCTTGCACCGTGCATAATAAGCGTCCGTTACCCGTTTTTGTATGGTTTCCCGTTCCAGTTGGGCGAACACGATACAGATATTTAACATCGCCCTGCCGATCGGCGTGGACGTGTCAAATTTTTCCGTGGAAGAAACAAACTCCACATGATATTTCTGAAATATCTCCATCATGTTTGCAAAATCCAAAATGGAACGGCTGATACGGTCGAGTTTGTAGACAATAACCCGTTTGATTTTTCCTGCGCGAATATCATTCATCATTTTTTCAAAGCCGGGACGGTTGGTGTCCTTGCCCGAAAAGCCTTTGTCCGTATATTCAATGCAGGCTTCCCCGTGGGTTTCGTATCTGCAATACTCAAGCTGGCTTTCTACGGATATGCTGTCCTTTTTTTCGATTGACTGTCGCGCATACAATGCGTCATATAATGCGTCGTACATTCTATCTACCTCCTAAAACGTAAGACGCATATCCACAAAACGATCATATCGTTTCCGTGATTGTTTTGCAAGGGACTTACGCATATTTCTTAAAAATCTGATAGAGCCTTGCCCCGATTTCCTGCCGGGCTTCCTGTTCTGATTTTTTCTGAAAGGCGGGGTAGATGTTGGTAACGGTCAGCCTCATTTTATCTATGGAAAGACTTTCCATTTGTATCTGGGTATCGGGGGTAGGAGAGTTATCCGTTTTTGGCATAAACTTTCTCCTTTGACGGTTTCCCTAAATTTTATGATAAGCGGCAAGTACACTATACGGGAATAGGCTTATCCTTTCTTTTAGTGTGAAAGCCGAAGTCCACAGCTTTGAGGGGCGTGTGGGTATGCGTCTTAGTGATTATATTGTGTGTGTTTTGATTTACTGCAATCTTCCCGGTTTGCTTCACCGAAACGCTGGAAGTGAACCACCTCACGTTCCCGGAGGAACTTGATGGGCTCGCACACGTCGGGTTCCTTGATCAGGCGCAGAATGTTCTCATAGGTGGAGCGGGCTTTCTGCTCTGCGGCCAGATCCTCTGTCAGGTCGGTGATGGGGTCGCCCTTCACCTGGAATTCACAGGCGTTGAAGGGGATGCCTGCTGCTGCCGTGGGCCATACGCCTATGGTGTGATCCACATAGTAGGTGGCAAAGCCGCTCTTTTCGATTTCTTCCATGGAGAGATTGCGGGTCAGCTGATGAACGATGGCGCTGACCATCTCCATGTGTGCAAGTTCTTCCGTGCCGATATCGGTGAGGAGCCCCGCCACTTCCCTGTAGGGCATGGCGTAGCGCTGGGACAGATACCGCATGCTGGCGGCCAGTTCTCCGTCAGGGCCGCCGAACTGAGAGATGATCACTTGGGCCAGCTTTGCATTGGGTTCTTTGATGTTTACGGGAAACTGAAGTCTTTTTTCATAATTCCACATTTATGCACACACTCCTTCCCAGGGCAGAGGGGCGTCTCCCCATCTCCATTCCTTGTTGCTCTCGGCCAGATCCAGGGTGAGAGGGAAGTATTTCATGGAAAATTCTTTGATCATCTGGTGGCGGATCCGGTTATAGTGGTTAAAATATTCAATGGCATTTCTGTCGGTGGGATGGGTATCCAGGTAAAGGCTTAGCTCCGTGAGAACAAAGCTTACGATACCGATATCATGATAAAGCTGTTCTTTGTTTCCCATTATACGCATCTCCTTCCTGTAAAGGGTTTGTTCAGTTCAGGAAATATGGTTCCGTGGTGGAATGCCTTTTCCAGATCGTCATACATCTTGTCAAATTTCTGCCAGGGGACATATGCCATGGCGATGGGAAATCTGTCGATGCTATTTTCATGCTTTGAGTCCTGCATTTTGATTCCTTTCTCGGGTTCTTCTGTTGATACTATCATATGGCTTTCCAAACAAAGTGTGCGGGATGGAGGCTGAATCCGGTGGGAGGAAACAAAATTTTCTTGACTGAGCAAAAAAACTTTGCTATCATATAAGTCCGTGTAATTCACGGATACAATTTGATAGCAGGTTTCTGTCGGCAAAATCCGACAGGCTTGGCGTGATGACGCCGCCTACTTGGAAAGTAGATACAAAAATCTAAACTACCAGGAGGAAGCAGTATGATTACGATGGAGAATGTGTGTAAGTCGTATCGGATCGCAAAGAGAAATGCAGGGCTGAAAGAGGCTTGTAAGGCGCTCTTTCACAGGGAGTACGAGGAGATCCAGGCCCTGAAAAACGTGAGCTTTACCATCAAGGACGGAGAGATGGTGGGCTACATCGGCCCAAACGGAGCGGGAAAAAGCTCCACAATCAAAATTCTAAGCGGAATATTGACACCGGACAGCGGACAGGTGACGGTGGACGGAAGGCTATTGTGGAATTCCGGTCGCAGATCGTCATCCTCCAGACAGGAAAGGTGCAGCCGTATCGAGCATGTGAGGCAGATCGGCGTTGTCTTTGGGCAGCGTTCACAGTTGTGGTGGGATGTTCCGGTCATAGATTCCTTTGAGCTTCTGAAGGATATCTATTCTATTTCTGAATCCGTATATCGGAAAAATCTTGAGGAATTAACTGAATTACTGAATCTTGGCGAATTGCTGAGGACGCCTACCAGGCAGCTTTCCTTGGGACAGCGGATGCGGTGTGAGATTGCAGCGTCCCTGCTGCACAGCCCGAACATTCTCTTCCTGGATGAGCCTACCATTGGTCTGGATGCGGTGTCCAAGCTTGCGGTGCGTGATTTTGTGAAGCGTCTGAATAAAAATCACGGCACTACGGTGATTCTGACCACCCATGACATGCAGGACATAGAGGCGCTGGCCAGCCGTATTATTCTCATCGGCAAGGGGCAGATTCTCATGGACGGCGGGCTGGAGGATATCCGGCGGGGCGGAGAGAACATGGATGAGACGCTGGCGGAGCTTTACCGCGCCTATGAGATATAGGGGGTGGGAACATGAAAAAATATTTTTCTTTTTTCAGACTGCGTCTTGTCACGGGACTTCAGTACCGGACGGCGGCACTGGCGGGAATGGTCACTCAGTTCTTCTGGGGATTTATGGAGATCGCGGTATTTCATGCCTTTTATAAGGCGGATCCTGCGGCTTATCCCATGACCATGGAGGCCACAGCCGCCTATGTTTGGCTGCAGCAAGCGCTTCTTGCATTTTTCGGGGCATGGATGTTCGAGGGGGAAATCTTTGCAACCATAAGTTCCGGAAATCTTGCCTATGAGTTGTGCAGGCCTGTTCGTATTTACAACATGTGGTTTGCCAGAAGTGTGGCAAGCCGTTTATCCAAGGCGATACTCCGCTGTATGCCCATATTGGTGGTGGCAGCCTTTTTGCCCAGAGGATACGGGTTGGGGCTTCCGATTTCGCCGGAGGCGTTCCTTTGCTTTCTGTTCTCTCTTACGGTTGGACTTTTGGTGATGGTGGCGCTGAATATGCTGGTGTATGGGGCCTGTCTGTTCACGATTTCGGGAGACGGGGCGCGGATTCTGTTTGCCTCCCTGTCAGAGTTTCTGGCGGGTCAGGTGATTCCGCTTCCCTTTTTTCCGGAGAAGGTGGAACGGATTCTGGAGTTGAATCCCTGGGCTTCCATGGGGAATGTTCCCTTTCGGATCTACGGGGGAGACCTTGCGGGACAGGAGATGCTTCGGGCGATGTGTATACAGGTGATCTGGCTGGTGGTTCTGGTGGCGGCAGGAAGGCTGTTGTGCGCCGGGGGCGAGAAGAGAGCAGTTGTCCAGGGCGGCTGAGGAGGTGAGAATGTGAAGACAGGAAGAGCGAGCTGGCTGAAGCTGTATTTTCATTATCTATCCATTATTTTCAGGAGTGCCATGCAGTATAAAGCGTCCTTCTGGATCATGGTCATAGGGCATTTTTTTGTTTCGTTTAATGTGTTTCTTGGTGTGTTTTTTATGTTTCAGCGTTTTTCTAATGTAGAGGGTTTTACCTACAACCAGGTGCTTCTGTGTTTTTCCATTATGTTGATGGAATTTTCTCTGGCGGAAATCTGGGCCAGGGGCTTTGACACTTTTCCCTCCATGATCCGACAGGGAACCTTTGACAGAGTACTGCTGCGCCCCAGAAGCGAGGTACTGCAGGTGCTGGGCAGCAAATTTGAGCTGGTGAGGCTGGGAAGGGTGCTGCAGGCCGCAGTAATGTTTGGATACGCGGTAACGCATGTGGAGGTGCGTTGGACGGCGGCAAAGCTTGTGACGGTGGCGTTCATGCTGGTGGGAGGAGTGGGGCTCTTCTCCGCCCTTTTTATGATCTATGCCGCGCTGAGCTTTTTTACCCTGGAGGGGCTGGAATTTATGAATCTGTTTACGGACGGTGCCAAAGAGTACGGCAAGTATCCCTTCGGAGTTTACGGAAAAAAGATGTTGATTTTGACTACTTTTGTGGTTCCCTATGCCCTGGTGCAATACTATCCTTTGCTGTATCTGCTGGATCAAAGGAAAAATCCGGCGTTTATCTTTCTGCCTCTTGCGGCGTTGTGGTTTCTGATACCGGCCTACGGGCTGTGGCGGTATGGCGTGCGAAAATATAAGTCCAGCGGTTCCTGACAGAAAAACAAAAAACATAACTTACATTGACAGTTTTTTCAGATACAAGTATGATACAGGTATGAGACATAGTGTTTTACAGAAGGATTTTTGATGGGTGGGGAGACTGTTATGCTGAGAATTCTGATTGCTGAAGATGAGGAACCAATCGCCAATCTGATAAAAATGAATCTGCGCAGGGCAGGTTATGACTGTGTCTGGGCTCCGGACGGGGAGAGGGCGGCCGATTTGATGGATGGCGAGCGCTTTGATCTTGTGCTTTTGGATATCATGCTTCCCGGTATTGACGGGTACGAGCTGATGGACTATGCCAGAACGTTGGAGCTGCCGGTTATTTTCCTGACGGCTCTGGGCAGTACGGAGAATAAAGTGAAGGGCTTGAAGATGGGGGCGGATGATTACCTGACCAAGCCCTTTGAAATCGTGGAGCTGCTGGCTCGGGTGGAGGCGGTGCTGCGCAGATATCACAAGACGGAGACATCGCTGGAGGTCTTTGATGTAGTCATAGATACCTCTTCCAGAACCGTCACTAGGGCCGGGGAGGAAATCTCCCTCACCATGAAGGAATTTGATCTGCTGCTTTTGCTGGCGAGGAACAGAAATATCGCGCTTTACCGGGAGACCATCTACGAAACTGTCTGGGGCGGGGAATACATGGGGCAGAGCAGAACCGTGGATCTGCATATCCAGAGACTGAAGAAAAAGTTGGGATGGGACAGGGAGATCTCCGCGGTCTACAAGGTAGGATATCGCCTGGAGAGCGGAGACTGAACGGACGGGGATGTTGAATGAGATTTGCGGATAAGCTTTTTCTTGCGACAACAGTACTGCTGACATGTATTTTTACCATCCTGGGGATATGGATGCTGTCCTCCAATTTTTCCAGCCTGCTGGAGCGGGAGACCCAGAGAGGGAACACCGAGAGCAGAATGTTCCGTTTTCTGTTTGAGACGGGCTATCAGTCCATGGTGGAATTCGGGGAGGAGTATGCCGTCCGGAGAACCATAGACAGCATCGCGGACAGTGTGGAGCGGGACGGAAGCCATTGTTTTGTACTACATGAGGAACTCTGGATGCACGGAGAGGACTACATGGAGGAGAGGGGGCTGCTGGAGGCTGCCGGAGAATTGACGGCTTCCCTGGAAGGGGAGGATTCCTACGGCTATGTGATTCAACGGACGGAGAGCAGCTTTTATCTGCTGACGGCTTCCCGGGCGTTGGTGGGCTCGGATGTCTTTCTGGGAATGTGCCGGGAGCTGACGGATATTTATATGATCAGGCAGGAACTGATCCGGCAGTATTATATCGCCCTTGCTTTTCTGCTGGTGCTGGGAGGCGGAAGTATTTATGTTCTCTCCAGATATATCACAAGACCCATCACCAGCCTTGGAAGAACGGCAAAGCGGATTGCAGACGGAAATTATGAGGTGAGAAGCGGCAACCGTGGGCAGGATGAGATCGGCCAGCTTGCCAGGAATTTTGACCGCATGGCGGATCGGCTGGTGGAACAGATGGAAGCGAAGGCGCTGGAGGCAAAGCAGAAGGAGGATTTTACGGCTGCGTTTGCCCACGAGCTGAAGACGCCGCTGACGTCCATCATCGGCTATGCGGATATGATGAATACCATGAGGATGAGCGACCAGGAGCGGGCGGAGGCTACCTATTATATTTACAGTCAGGGAAAGCGTCTGGAAAGCTTATCTCACAAGCTGCTTGAACTGGTGAGCATGGATAAAAATCCGCTGGATCTGAAGCCCATACAGACGAAAAAACTGGCGGAAAATATCAGAACCACTGTCCGTCCTGTCTGGGAACAGCGCCGTATTCAGGGGAAGGTGGATATGGATAAAAGTGTGCTTCTCGGAGACGAGGAGCTTTTGCTGTCGTTGTTTTATAATTTGCTGGATAATGCGGTTAAGGCCACGGACAAGGGTGAGAAAGGGTTTATTCTTCTGAAGGGAACCGTGCTGGCGGACGGCAGATATGAGGTCAAGGTGGTGGATAACGGAAGAGGGATTCCAAAGGAAGAAATCAGCCGTATCACGGAGGCGTTTTATATGGTGGATAAATCCCGTTCCCGGAAGGAAGGAGGAGCCGGAATCGGTATGGCTCTGTGCCATAAGATCATCAGACTCCACGGCGGAACGCTGATGATCGACAGCAGGCTGGGAGAGGGAACCGTGATGAAGGTGGTCTTTCCTACCATGGAGCGGGAGGAGAAAAGGCCGGCGGAAAAGAAGGGCGCAAGACAAAGAGACAGGAGCAGGAAAGCGGCGGAGGGAATGGCAGAATGAAGGGAAAGAAGGGGACGGAGCAGCGAAAGAGACTGTATGCATATGCCGCAGGCGCTTTTGCAGTGGTGTTGCTGGTGATCGGGGCTTTCCTCACCCCCCGTATTGTCTTTGCCGTTCAGGACGATTTAAGGTGCGGAAAGGTTGAGCTGGAAGGGCTGGAGAGAATGGATATCACTTCCTTCAGCACGGGTTATGAGCAGGATCTGTATCAGCGTTTTCTGCGGTATGCACAGGGGCTGGCGGAGGGTAAGCAATATTATGTGGCGGTAAAGGAGCTGGAGCCAACATCAGAAATTTTGGATTTTCTGATGTCTGACAAGGGGCTGTATCAGGAAGGGATCATATCGCTGCTGGATGACTATATTCCGGAAGAGGCGTTTGGTTACAATCTGATACAGTGGAAGCAATATGTTATTTACGGGGATGATTTCTCAGAGGGCGTGAATTTTCTGTTGTGGTATATTGAACTGGGAAACCCGGAAACGCCGGTATTTCAGCTTCTGGTGGACGCGGAGACAGGCTCTGTTTATGCGGTTTCCGTCAGGCGGGAGGATTATCTTGCAAAGAACGAAACGCTTACAGGAGAGCTGGAATACAGCTGGCAGGATATATTCAGTATCGGTCTGGAAAGTGTTGGATTTGATATGTGGGTGAATATGTGTTATCTGTACAGTGGTTGGGATCAGGAAGAATTGTGGAGCATTATGGATACATATGGCGTATCGTATGGTATTGGGTATGGCGGCGTGGAGCTGGAGGCTTATGTGGAAGAGAAGACTCAGCAGATGCAGGAGGTAGATGGATTCTTAATGCAAAACCATAATGATAAGACGCAGGCATCCTCAAGCTCGGACATCGGCGCCAAGCTGTTGGAACAGGCCAGATGGGAATTTGATGATGACGGGAATCAACTGGATTTCTATTTCCCTTATTTCAGGGACGGATTAGGGGCGGAAAGTTACGATCTGCGGTTCAGGATGGAGATGCGGGATTTTTTGAGGATCCGAAATGATTGGAGCAGGACGTATGTCTGTCCCAGAATGTTTCTCTTAGGTTTTCCGGAGATCTACGAACGGATTCCGGAGTTTGTCCAACAGGGAAATTGATTGGAATCTGCCGCAAAGTTTGAATGGTTTCGGAATAGTTTTACCCCTGTACCGATATATTTTAGAAAACGGTACAGGGGTGATTTATTTTGCCTGTGAACGAGTGGATAGAAAAAATAGACGATTTGGTGTGGGGACCCTGGATGCTGGTGCTTCTTCTGGGAACAGGAATTTATCTGACGATCCGGCTTCGGTTTTTGAATATCCGCAGACTGGGTTTTGCACTGAAGTGTGCGTTTGGGCTGGAGGATGGAAGGCGGGAGAAAAAAACAGGGGAGACAGGAAGGCGTGGGAAGGCAGGGAAGAATGGCAGGGTTTCCTCCTTTTCCTCTCTGACAACGGAGTTGGCCGCTACCATCGGCACCGGAAATATTCTGGGGGTGTCTACAGCTATGGTGCTGGGCGGGCCGGGCGCTTTGTTCTGGATGGTTGCTGCCAGTGTCACCGGTATGGCCACAAAGCTGGTGGAGAGTACTCTGGCGGTAAAATACCGGGGAAGAAACGAAAAGGGTCAGGTGGCCGGGGGGCCAATGTATGTCATGGAGCGGGCTTTTCCCAATCGGAGGATCGGACACCTTCTGGCAGTCAGTTTTGCCTTGTTTGCGGTGTGTGCCTCCTTTGGTATGGGCAATATGACGCAGGCAAATTCTATTGCGGATGCTCTTCTGGTGACCTTCGGGGTGCCGAAGGCAAAGAGCGGGCTTATTTTTACGATTCTGACAATTCTTGTGGTGCTGGGAGGAATCGGCAGCATTGGAAGGGTGACGCAGTTTGTGGTGCCGTTTATGGGGATCGCTTATATGGTGGGAACGGTTGCGGTGATTCTTTTTCACTGGAAAAATATTCCCATGGCCATCGGCGGGATCTTTACGGCAGCGCTCTCTCCCCAGGCGGTTTCCGGGGGGCTGTTCGGGCAGGTGACGGCTTCGGCCTTTCAGTCTCTGCGGTGGGGGGTATCCCGCGGGATTTTTTCCAATGAGGCCGGGCTTGGGGCGTCTGGAATCTCGGCTGCCGCCGCAGATACGGAGGATTACATAAAGCAGGGTTATATCAGTATGACGGGAGTTTTTCTGGATACGGTGGTCATCTGTACGGCCACAGGGCTGGCGCTTGCCGCATCAGGGGTGCTGGGGGCCACGGACAGTGCGGGAAATCCGTTGACGGGCACTGCTTTGACCCTGGCGGCCTTCCAGTCGGCACTGGGCGAGTTCGGCGGGCAGTTTATGGGTATCAGCATCGTGCTCTTTGCCTTTGCCACGATCATAGGCTGGGCGTATCAGGGAGAGCGTGCTTTTGAATTCCTTCTGGGCGGCCGGGTGAAATATAATCTCCTGTACCGCTTCTTATATGGTCTTGTGGCGTTCGCAGGCTGTATTTGTCCCCTGCAGATTGTGTGGAGTTTGTCGGACATCTGCAATGGGCTGATGGCGGTTCCAAACCTGATCTGTGTGCTGGCATTGTCCGGTGGGATCTGCAAAGAGCTGCAGCGCAGGGACAAGAATTTTCTTTTTGATTGACGGTTTTCTTTTCTTTGGGATATAATTACCTTATTCAATTATTTGAGAGAAAAGAGGATTATCATGTCAAAGACAATAGAAAACTTTCTGCATTATGTAAAGATCGACACCAGGTCCTGCGAGACCACAGGCACCACGCCCAGCACGCCAAAGCAGCATAAGCTTGCGGAGCTTCTTGTGGAGGAGCTTGAGAATATGGGAGCGGAGGAGATCACCTATGACAGGGAGCACTGTTATGTCTATGCTTCAGTACCTGCCGCTGACGGATGCGAGGATGCTCCCGTGCTGGGTTTTATTGCCCATATGGATACCTCTCCGGCGGTGACGGGTACGAATGTAAAGCCCCGCATTGTGGAGAATTACGACGGAAAGGATATTCTGCTGAACGAGGCGGAAAATATTGTGTTCCGGGTGGAGGATTTTCCGGAAGTGCAGCAGCTGGCGGGAAAGGATCTGATCGTCACGGACGGCACCACCCTGCTGGGAGCGGATGACAAGGCGGGTATCGCAGAGATTATGGCCATGGCGGAATATCTGCTTGAGCATCCGGAGCTGCCCCACGGAAAGATCCGCCTGGGCTTTACGCCCGACGAGGAGATCGGGGAAGGCGCGGATCACTTTGATGTGGCGCTCTTCGGCGCGGACTTTGCCTATACCGTGGACGGCGGAGAGTTGGGCGGACTGGAGGACGAAACCTTTAACGCGGCCGGAGCCAGGCTGACTGTGCACGGCAGGAGTGTTCACCCGGGAAGTGCCAAGGGGAAGATGGTGAATTCCATTCTGGTGGCCCAGGAGTTTCAGAGCCTTTTGCCGGTATTTCAGAATCCCATGTACACCGAAGGATATGAGGGGTTCTTTCACCTGGACGGCATCTCTGGCAACGTAGAGAAGACCACGGCGGACTATATTATCAGAGATCATGACAGAGAGCTGTTTGAACAGAAGAAAGCGCTCTTTTTGCAGTGCGCCGCATTCCTGAACCAAAAGTACGGCGAGGGGACGGTCACTGCCGAGGTGAAGGATTCCTATTATAATATGAAGGAGGTCTTAAGGCCTCACGCCCATCTGATGGAGAATGCGTGCAGAGCGCTGCGCGAGCTGGGGGTTGAGCCTGTGATCACGCCTGTCAGAGGGGGAACCGATGGCGCGAGACTGTCCTATATGGGGCTTCCCTGTCCCAACCTGTGCACCGGAGGGGCCAATTACCACAGTCGCTTTGAGTATGCCTGCGTCCAGTCCATGGAGACAGTGACAAAGCTTTTGATCAGGCTGGCGGGGATGTACGCAGAGCAGTCATAGCAAAATTGATTGTTCTTCCCAAAGCCTGTGTGGTCAATATGGGGTGACTAAACGTGTGAGTAAACAGGATTTTGAAAGATACAAGAGGAGAGTGGATATAGAGGGAATATGGAAAGAAACATAAGCGTCATAAAAGATGTGAATGGGAAAAAGATTGTGGTAATAAATGACATATGTTTTAAAGGCAGACAGAATATCAATTGGAATGAGGTTGAACAGTATTTAAAGCAATATGTCGGAGAATTTGTAGAAATTGCTGAAAGTAAAGAAATCATATATATAGGCAATGATCTTCCTGATGAATACACAGGTTCCAATTATACGGCAAAGTTGAAAGGTGCTCTTGCAAAGGCGAAAGCAAATGCTACTCAGGGAATTCCTGAGATGATCGAGATCGCGGAAAATAAGAGATTCCGGAAAAATCTGGCGAAAAAACATGACAAAAATGCCAGATTTGGATGGTATCGATATGATTCACGATTTGCCCTTCCGATTTTTGATGACGATGGAGAAGTTTTGCGTTATAATGTTTTTTGTGTTGAGCTTGTTATAAGACATGCAGTGGATAAGAAATTGTATCTATATGATATTATAAACATAAAAAAAGAAACGAGTACCCCGCTTGAGCCTTAAGACTGTACGGTTAAAAACTCATTTCTTGTTTTTATTATATGACAGAAAGGGAGAAAAGTCAAGAGAAATGAATCAGGAAATTGATTTAGATAAATTAGACATTCATATAGAACCGCCCACGGAGGAACCGGACAGGCAGTATTATTTCATGGCAAAATGCCGGGAATGGGCAAAGGATTTTGAACGGGAAAACGGCCGTCTTCCCAAAGCCTGTGTGGTCAATATGGGGTGTCAGATGAATGCCAGGGACTCCGAAAAGCTGGCGGGTATTCTGGAACAGGCCGGCTACCGGCTGACGGAAAATGAAAATACGGATTTTGTGATTTTTAACACCTGTACCGTGCGGGACAATGCAAATCAAAAGGTCTACGGAAGGCTGGGGGAATTAAACGGGTACAAGCGGAAAAATCCGCATATGAAGATTGCGCTCTGCGGCTGCATGATGCAGGAGCCATCTGCATTGGAGAAAATCAGAAAAAGCTATGGCTTTGTGGATCTGGTCTTTGGCACCCACAATATTTATAAGCTGGCAGAGCTTTTATGGAATTCCCGTCAGGCGTCGGGAATGCTGGTGGACATCTGGCAGGAGACGGATAGAATTGTGGAGGATCTGCCGTCGGACCGTAAATATTCTTTCAAGTCCGGCATCAATATCATGTTTGGCTGTAATAATTTCTGCAGCTACTGTATCGTTCCCTATGTGAGAGGGCGGGAGAGAAGCAGACAGCCGGGAGAGATTCTGCGGGAGATAAAAAGGCTGACTGAGGATGGAGTGGCGGAAGTCATGCTGCTCGGGCAGAACGTGAATTCCTATGGAAAAAATCTTGCGGAACCCATTACCTTCGCACAGCTTTTGCGGGAGGTGGAAAAGATAGAGGGACTGCGCAGGATTCGCTTTATGACTTCCCATCCAAAGGATTTGTCGGACGAGCTCATTCAGGTGATGAAAGAATCCAAAAAAATATGCAGACATCTGCACCTGCCTCTGCAGTCCGGTTCCACCAGGATATTGGAAAGAATGAATCGCCGCTACACGAAGGAGCAGTACCTGGAGCTTGCCGGGAAGATTCGCCGGGAGATTCCGGATATTGCCATCACCACGGATATCATTGTGGGATTCCCGGGGGAGACGCCGGAGGATCTGGAGGAAACCATCGACGTGGTGCGGAAGGTAAAATTTGACAATGCCTTTACCTTTCTTTATTCCAAGCGTACCGGGACACCTGCGGCTGCCATGGAGGATCAGGTGCCGGAGGTACAGAGGAAGGAAGGGTTTGACCGACTGCTTCGGGTGGTGCAGGAGACGGCCAGAGAACAGACGGCCCGTTTACAGGGCAGGGTGATGGATGTGCTGATTGAAGAGGTGAACGAAAGTGACAAATCCATGGTGACAGGGCGGCTTTCCAATAATACCATCGTTCATGTGCCGGGTGACGCCTCTCTGATCGGAAAGATCGTTCCGGCGGTGTTGGACGAGTGTCGTGGTTTTTACTACATAGGGCATATTGAGGGACAGAAGCTATGAGAGAAATGCTGACTGCCGTAGAAAAAATAGAAGCGGCTCCGGGACAGAGGATTCTTGTGGTCAGTGATGTTCACGGACATTTTAATCATCTGGTTCAGTTGCTGAGAAAGTTGGAGTACGGAGGAGACGACATCCTGGTCATTGTGGGCGACCTGATTGAGAAGGGGCCGGAGAGTCTGCGGGTAGTACAGTATGTGATGGATCTGAGCAGGCAGCATCCGGTCTATGTCTCCATGGGAAATGTAGAACTGGGGAGGCTGCGGATGCTCTGGCGTGACGATCCGGAGTCGGGAGAGAGTTTTGCCGGGTTTTTGAAATGGTCCGAGGAGTACTGGGAGAGCTGTCTTTTCGGGGAAATGCTGGCCGACATGGGAATAAAGATCAGCCAGGTGGACGGGCAGAACGCCCCGGAGTACCGCAGGCGCATTCGGGAGCAATTTCATGAGGAACTGAATTTCTTGTGGAGCCGTCCAACGATTCTGACGGCAGGACGATACCTTTTTGTGCACGGCGGCGTTCCCACGGACGACCCGGATGCCCTCGCCGGAACGGAAGCCCATCCGTATCTGAAAAATGATTCGTTTCTTGACAAAGGATATGGGTTTGAGCGTTATACGGTGGTGACAGGACACTGGCCGGTGAGTCTGTACCGGTCCGACCGGGAGGATATGGGGCCGCTGTTTGAGCGGGAGAGGAATATTCTTTGTATCGACGGCGGCTGTGGTCTGAAGCATACGGGACAGTTGAACGGAGTGATAATTCCGGACTGTATGGCGGGAATGGAGGAGATTTGTTGGGAAAGCTATGACGATTTTCCGGAGGTAACCGCCCTGGACGACAGAGAAGCGGCGCCGCTCTCCTTTCATGTGCAGTATTTTGACAACAGAGTCGAGCTTCTGGAGGAGAAGGGCAAAAACGGCATCATTCGCCATCTATCTTCCGGAAAAGTTTTTGAGGCGCCGTTAAAATGGCTTTATCCCGGGGAGACGGGACTTCAGTGCACGGACTTATGTGACGGAAGGCTGGCTGTGTCCGCCGGGGATCGGCTGAAGCTGGTTTTTGAGACGGAGGACGGTCTGTATGTGAAAAAACAGGGGCAGCTTGGCTGGTATGACGGTCGGGTGAAGCCTGAGGATGCAAAGCCGTGTCTGACAGCGGGAGCGCCCAGCGGGGAAAACTGGCGGCGGGAGAGAGAGGTTGCGGTATATGGACTGCTGGAACGCCTCGGTATTTCCTTTGACCGGATCGATCACCGGGAGGCCAACACCATGGAGGCATGCCGTGCCATAGATGAGGCTCTGGAAGCGGTGATCTGTAAAAACTTATTTTTGTGCAACCAACAGAGAACCAGGTTTTATCTGCTGCTGATGCCGGAGGGAAAAAAATTCAGGACAAAAGATCTTTCAAAGCAGATAGACAGCTCCCGACTGTCCTTTGGGGAACCGGTCTATCTGGAGCGGTTCCTTCGGCTTACCCCCGGTTCTGTCAGTGTCATGGGCCTGATGAATGACACAAAGAACCAGGTGCAGCTGCTGATTGACAGGGAAGTATTGAAGGAGGGCGGACTTTTCGGCTGTCATCCCTGCATGAATACTTCCAGTATCCGGCTGTCTCTGCCGGATCTGCTGGAGAAGTTTTTGCCGGCGGTACATCATGAGCCGATGTTTGTGGATCTGCCGTCGTAGCTTGTAAAGTTTGACAAATTAAATTGAGTTCGCGGCTCCGGCCGTTTTTACGAAAAATGTCCGCCGTGGCGGGCAGGGGGGGGAAAGATGGAAAAGCTGAAACCAAAGTTGTTTTCCGTGATGAAAACCTACACAAAGGAACAGTTTGTAAAGGATGTGGTGGCGGGGGTGATCGTGGCGATTATCGCCCTGCCGCTCTCCATTGCGCTGGCGCTGGCCTCCGGGGTCACACCTGAAAAGGGAATTTACACCGCGATCACCGCCGGGTTTGTGATTTCCTTTCTGGGCGGCAGCCGGGTGCAGATTGCCGGCCCGACGGCGGCCTTTGCCACCATCGTGGCGGGAATCGTGGCAAAAAACGGTTTTGAAGGATTGGTTATTGCCACGCTGCTGGCCGGGGTGATTCTGGTTCTCATGGGCTTTCTTCGGCTGGGAAGCCTGATCAAATTTATTCCTTATACCATTACCACCGGATTTACCGCCGGTATCGCCGTGACCATTGTCATTGGGCAGATCAAGGATTTTCTGGGGCTTACCATCGTGTCCGAGGAGCCTTTGATCGAGACGGTGGAAAAGCTGGAGGGTGTGGTAAGATTTATCGGCACCATAAACTGGCAGGCTGTGCTGGTGGGAGTGGTTTGTATGGCGATTCTGATCGGCTGGCCGTATCTGCCCGGCCTGTGCAAAAAGATTCCGCCTTCCCTGATCGCGGTGCTGGCGGGCATTGCCATGGTGAGCGGACTTAAGCTTCAGGTGAACACCATAGGAGATCTTTACGAAATCTCCAATAAGCTGCCCTCCGTCTCGCTTCCGGCATTTCATCTGGAGACGGTGCGGGCCGTGCTTCCCGATGCATTTACCATCGCGGTGCTGGCGGCCATCGAGTCCCTGCTTTCCTGCGTTGTGGCGGACAGTATGGTGAACAGCCGCCACCGCTCCAACATGGAGTTGATTGCCCAGGGAGCGGGAAATATCGTTTCCGCGCTGTTTGGCGGAATTCCGGCAACGGGAGCCATTGCCAGAACCGCAGCCAATGTAAAGAACGGCGGACGCACGCCGGTGGCCGGCATGGTGCATGCTGTGGTGCTCCTTTTGATTCTGGTGGTGCTGATGCCCTATGCGGCTTTGATCCCTATGCCTACCATCGCGGCCATTCTGTTTATGGTTGCCTACAATATGTGCGGCTGGAGAAAGTTTGTTTATCTGTGCAAAACGTCTCCCAAAAGCGATATCCTTGTGCTGGTGGTGACCTTTGGGCTCACCGTGGTATTTGATCTGGTGGTGGCCATCGAAGCCGGAATCATTATGGCGGCCATTCTGTTCATGAAACGGATGAGCGATGTGACAGGTGTGGAGAGCTGGAAACTGGTCGATGAGGACGACGATCCGGACAGCCTTTCCCTGCGCAGGGTTCCGGAGAATACCCGGGTGTACGAGATCAGCGGTCCCCTTTTCTTCGGCGCTGCCGACAAGATTCTGGCTATTTCACTGGAGGAAAAGCTGAGCAGCGTAATACTGCGCATGAGGAGCGTCAGCGCTATTGACGCAACAGCCATGCACAATCTGGAGGAACTGCAGGCAGACTGCGGACGAAAGGGAATTCAGATGATTCTCTCCCATGTGAACGAGCAGCCCATGCGTGTCATGGAGAAGGCCGGTTTTGTGGAAAAGGTGGGCAGGGAAAATTTCTGTGCGCACATTGACGATGCTCTGAAGAGGGCGGAAAGCTTGTGAGCGACTTCAGGGATTTGAACCTGTACATGTTCTTTACCAGCGGTGATCTGCTCGACGCTCCGGAATGGGACGAACGGCGCAGGGAGGGCGAATTGGAGGGAACCCAGCACGATGCGGGGCATTTTGATATTGCGCTGGAGTTGGCGCGGTATGTGGCTGACAATTTGTTGTTCTAATTCAAGCCGCAGCAGTTTGTTTTTCAATATTTCTAAACTGTTGCGGCATACATGATTCGCTTGTTTGCTATTAGTTTATTGACATTTTCTTCTGTCAATCTGTTGTTATATTCGAAACGTATGGCGTTTTTTGCCGTCTTATCTCTGCGGACTCCCTTGATAAAGCTGTCCACCGTATCATAAATCTTTCCTATAATCGGACAGGTATCAATTACCTTATCCAACTGTTCCCGGCTGATGGCTTTTACCTCATCAACAGGTCGGTAAAGCAGACGGATCAGCTATTTCCTCTCGAGCTGCTCGCTCTTTTCCCATTCAGGGATGCCTCATTCCTCAATTTCCTCTTCCTTGTGACAAAACTCTGATCGTTGCGTCAGTTCCGTCAATATCCTTTCTGGCGGATACAGGCACTGATCTGCTTAAATTTTGGAAAAAGTGTTGTTTTCAAATAACTATGGAAATGCTAACTCGGAAATATTTACAAGTTTATTGACAATTGCTGATTGATGTGCTATTATAACATCACAGAAAAGGAGGGCGTACAATGAAAAGAACAAAGAAAAAATTTGTTAGTTTTTTGTGTTTTTTTGTAATGCTATTTGGAAACGTAACAGGAGTCTATGCAAAAGAACAAACGGATAACGTGGTTTGTAAAGAACAGACAGAGGCAGAATCATACACGCAAAGCAGGATTCAGGTTTGTGCTCAAAATGTAGGTGAAACAATTATTCTGAAAGAGGATGAAAATGGCACATTTTCGGTAACTTTGATATCATACGATACGAACAGTAATGCAAGATCTAGTGTTCAAGAAAATGTGGCTACATTTATCTTTCAGTATACGAACATTTTGGGAATAAAGTCGGATGCATATAAAGTAATAATGACCTGCAATTGGAACAAGGATGGTGTAAACAGTAAAATAAATAGTCTTCATGGAACGTATGAAATAATAAAAAGTGGATTTTCCTGTGAATGGGTAGATTCATCTTATACGGAATATTTTTGCTGGTTGGAATTGAAGGCGACCTACGGTAGCAGTCAGATGAACACCAGGTTTTCTGCGACTCTTTCTCCTGTTGATGAGCCAGTTCTTATTATGGATAATATTAATTTTTCATAAGAAAGCAGGGGGAAGGATGAAAAGTATAAAAAAGATTTGCATTGTGTTAATTATGATGTGCTTTCTGGGAGGATGCGGCAGAGATGCCGGGGAAACCGGAGAAGTGAAGTATGATGACTTTCAGGCAGGGGAATCTATTACGGAAGAGGAAAAAGAAGCGCAGTTTTTGGAATACATTGGATCCACGCTGGAAAGTCTGCTGGAAGAAACGTACGCCGCTGAAAATTTGTCCTTCACGGTTCAAAGGACTGAAGAGCGTTATGTCATAAATGTAGACTGCGAATCCGACAATCCGGACACAGAAGAAATCCGGTCAGCGCTGGAAAACGTAGTAAGTAAGATTTTGCCGGAAGGCACAGATTTTACGATCCTGTTTTCAGAAAAACAGTGAATGATTTACAAATACAATATTTTGTGATAAAATCAGGGCAAATGCACAAATCGTTGTGTATTTGCCCTATACTTGTGCGGAAGAATGAACAGAACAGGAGTACTAAAAGATGCCGGAGCAGCAGATTCCAGTGGAAGACCTGACCCCCATGATGCAGCAGTACATGGAGACAAAGAAGCAATATCAGGACTGTATCCTTTTTTATCGTCTGGGCGATTTCTATGAGATGTTTTTTGACGATGCGCTGACGGCGTCGAGGGAGCTGGAGATCACTCTGACGGGAAAGGCCTGCGGACTGGAGGAGCGTGCGCCCATGTGCGGAATACCCTATCACGCAGTGGAAGGGTATTTGACCAAATTGGTCAACAAAGGCTACAAGGTGGCCATCTGCGAGCAGGTGGAGGATCCGAAGCAGGCCAAGGGCCTGGTAAAGCGGGATGTCATCCGGATTGTCACGCCCGGCACCAACCTGAATGTGCAGGCGCTGGAGGAATCCAAAAATAATTTTCTGATGTGTATCACCTATACCCCTACCAAGATCGGAATCTCCGTGGCGGATGTCACCACGGGGGATTATCTGCTGACAGAGGTGGAGGATTTAAAAAAACTGAATGATGAGCTGATGAAGTATGAGCCTTCGGAGGTGATCTGCAATGAGGCATTCCTGGTGAGCGGTTTTTCCGTGGAAGAGCTTAAGGGCAGGTATCACATTCCTGTGAATGCGTTGGAAGCACATTTCTTTGATGACGAGGGCTGTAAACGGATTCTGCTGCGGCATTTTAAGGTTGGTACGCTGATGGGGCTGGGAATCCAGGAGTTTCCGGTGGGAATGCTTGCCGCGGGAGCTCTTCTGCAGTATCTTTATGAGACACAGAAGACGGATCTGGCCCATTTTACTCATATTTCACCTTATCTGACCAGTAAATACATGCTGCTTGACAGTGCTACCAGACGTAATCTGGAGCTGACGGAGACCTTGCGGGAAAAACAGAAGCGGGGCTCTCTTCTGGGGGTGCTGGATAAGACGAAGACGGCGATGGGCGGCAGACTGCTGCGCAGTATGCTGGAACAGCCGCTGATTGAGAAGGCGGAGATGGAACGGCGGCTGGACGCCATCGAGGAGCTGAACAAAGACAGCGTATCCAGGGATGAACTGCGGGAATACCTGAACCCGGTTTATGACCTGGAACGACTGCTGAGCAAAGTGACCTATAAGACGGCGAACCCCAGGGATTTTATTTCCTTTCGAAATTCTCTGGAAATGCTGCCTGCCATAAAAACGGTTCTGAAGAGCTTCGAGAAGGAGGAGCTTTCGGGTATTGAGAAGGATTTGGATACCCTTGAGGATATTTATCAGCTCATTCTGAAGTCCATAGAGGAGGAGCCGCCCATTACCATCCGGGAAGGCGGCATGATCCGGGACGGCTTTGACGAGACCATAGATAATCTGCGGAATGCCAAAAGAGACGGAAAACAATGGCTGGCTCAGCTGGAGGAGCAGGACAGGGAGCGGACGGGGATCAAAAATCTCCGGATCAAGTATAATAAAGTCTTTGGGTATTATTTTGAAGTGACCAATTCCAATAAGGATATGGTGCCGGAGGATTACATCCGCAAGCAGACCCTTGCCAACGCGGAGCGGTATACTACGCCCAGACTGAAGGAGCTGGAGGACACCATTCTGAATGCGGAGGATAAGCTCACTGCGCTGGAATACGATATTTTCTGCCGGATCAGGGAGTCTATCGCCATGGAGCTGGAGCGGGTTCAGCGGACGGCAAAGGCCATTGCCAGGCTGGATGTCTATGCCTCTCTGTCCCTGGCTGCGGAGCGGAACCATTATGTGAGACCGGCGTTGAATGAAAAGGGAGTCATTGACATCAAGGACGGAAGGCATCCGGTGGTGGAGCAGATGATTACCAACGATCTGTTCATCGCCAACGACACCTACCTGGATAACGGAAGTCATTGTATCAGTGTTATTACCGGCCCCAATATGGCGGGGAAGTCTACCTATATGCGCCAGACGGCGCTGATTGTGCTCATGGCGCAGATCGGCTGCTTTGTGCCCGCCAGAAAGGCAAATATCGGAATTGTTGACAGAATTTTCACCCGGGTGGGCGCCTCGGACGACCTGGCCAGCGGCCAGTCCACCTTCATGGTGGAAATGAATGAGGTGGCAAATATTCTGAGGAATGCAACCTCGGCAAGCCTTCTGATTCTGGATGAGATCGGGCGGGGCACCTCCACCTTTGACGGGCTGAGCATTGCCTGGGCGGTGATAGAGCATATCAGCAACCGGAAGCTTCTGGGTGCTAAAACTCTGTTTGCAACCCATTATCATGAGCTGACGGAGCTGGAAGGCAAGATGAACAATGTGAACAATTATTGTATTGCCGTGAAGGAGTGCGGGGACGACATTGTATTCCTGAGAAAGATTATCAGGGGAGGCGCGGACCGAAGCTATGGTATTCAGGTGGCGAAGCTGGCCGGCGTCCCGGATATGGTTATTGACAGGGCCAAGGAGATTGTGGAGCAGCTGACAGACAATGATATCATAGAGAAGATTCAGAACATCACGGTAGATGTGAGGGGGGACGGAAAGACAAGAAAACAGCCCCGGCTGGATGAGGTGGATCTGGCACAGATGTCGCTTTTTGATACCGTGACCGACGAGGATGTCATAAAGGAGCTGATGGAGGTGGAGGTCAACACCATGTCGCCTCTGGATGCGCTGAATACGTTGTACAGACTGCAGAATAAGCTGAAAAACCGTTGGCAGGGCGAAAAGAAAATCTAAGCTTGCATCCGGGCTGAGATTTTCTTTTCGCCTGTAGCAGGAAAATGAAGTGTGTGTTTCAGAGAAAGGACATAGGATGGCGCAGATACATATTCTGGATTCGGAGACGATTGACAAGATTGCGGCGGGCGAGGTGGTGGAGCGGCCCTCCAGTGTTGTGAAGGAGCTTGTGGAAAACGCCATTGACGCGGGGGCCACGGCGGTCACGGTGGAGGCAAAGGACGGAGGGATAGAGTTTATCCGTGTCACCGACAACGGCTGCGGCATGGAGAGGGAGCAGCTTCGCACAGCCTTTCTGCGTCATGCCACCAGCAAGATCGGGAATGCGGAGGATCTGATGCACATTTCCAGCCTCGGTTTTCGGGGTGAGGCTTTATCCAGCATAGCCGCCGTGTCAAAGGTTGAGGTGATCACGAAGCCGGCAGGCTGTCTTACGGGAAGCAGGCTGCTGTTGGAGGGAGCTGGGGAGGCAGGATTTGAGGAGGTGGGAGCACCGGAGGGAACCACCTTTATCATGCGCAATCTGTTTTTCAACACGCCGGTCCGTCGTAAATTTCTGCGTCAGCCGGCGACGGAAGGCGGGTACATTGCGGATCTGATGGAGCATCTTGCGCTGTCAAGACCTGATATTTCTTTTAAACTGGTGCTGGGAAACCAGTTGAAGTTCCATACCTCCGGAAACGGAGATCTGAGAGAAGTGATTTACCGCATTTACGGGCGGGAGGCGGCGGGAGCCCTGATACCCATGCAATGGGAGCAGGACGGCATACGGATAGAGGGATTTCTGGGAAAGCCTGTTCAGGTGCGTTCCAACCGCAGTTTTGAGATCTATTTTATCAACGGCAGATTTATCCGCAGCAATGTTGTTTCCAGAGCTGTGGAGGAGGGATATAGAGAATATCTGATGCAGCACAAGTTTCCGTTTTGTGTGCTGCATATTGCCATGGATACCAGTCGGGTAGACGTAAATGTGCATCCCACCAAGATGGATGTCCGGTTTACAAACGCCATGGGCTTCAGCGCGTATCTGTGCGGGGCGGTGAAGTACACCCTGAAGCATCATGAGATGATACCGGAGGCTCATCTCTCTTCAGAACGGGAGCTGAGAGCGGCTGTCAGGGAGGAAAAGAGACAGAGAGAACAGGAAAAGTCTCCCGAACCCTTCGAGCGGAAGCGAACGGATGCCTATCGGGTTATGGAGGAGACAAATTATCAGGCGGAACGCCCCAAAATGCAGGAATTCATTCAAAATCCTGTCTGGAAAAGGGTAAAGGCTGACGAAAAACCGATAAGCTTGCAGGAAAACTCGCCGGATGACTTCTTTACGGAGACTTCCGAGCTTCCGGAGGAGGCAGCCGAGCAGACGGCAAAAAGCCCGGAGACGGAAGAAAGGCCTGGAAAAGTGAAGGCAGAAGGAGAAGGGTTGAGAATCATGCCGAAGGCAGAACCCGCCGGAAGCCAGGAGGCTGTCGGAAGTCCGAAGGCGGGGGGCGATGAAGAGGCCGCCCAGATGAATCTTTTTGAGGATAAGCTGCTCACCGTGGAAAACCGTTCCCGGTTCCGGGTCATTGGCCAGGTGTTTGAAACCTATTGGCTGATTGAATTCGAGGAAAAGCTTTTGATGATTGATCAGCATGCCGCCCACGAAAAGGTAAATTATGAGCGGCTGATCCGGCAGTTCCGGGAGAAAAATGTGGTATCCCAGACATTGCTGCCGCCCGTGATTGTCAGTCTCTCCGGACAGGAGGAGACGGCTTTTGCGGAAAACAGGGAAATTTTTGAAGGGCTTGGTTTTGAGGTGGAGGCCTTCGGCGGCAACGAGTACGCGCTGCGCAGCGTGCCGGTGGATCTGTACGGCTGCGGGGAGCGGGAGCTGTTCCTGGAGGTTCTGGATCAGCTGGGAGAGGGCAGAAGCTTTGGCAGTATCCGTGTCATTGAGGAAAAAATTGCGTCCATGGCGTGTAAGGCGGCCGTGAAAGGGAATCATCTGTTAAGTCCGGCGGAGGCGGAGGCTTTGATCGATGAACTGCTGAAGCTGGAAAATCCCTATAACTGTCCCCACGGACGCCCAACCGTCATTACCATGACAAAATCCGAGATGGAGCGGAAATTCAAGCGAATCGTGAGCTGAAGGGCATTCCGGCGGGAGGAAGAAAAAGCAATACGGAGGAAGCGACAATTGGAAAAAAATCAGATACTTCCGCCCATGATCGTCCTCACCGGTCCCACTGCGGTGGGAAAGACAGGGCTTTCCATTGCTCTGGCCAAGGCGGTGGAGGGAGAGATTATCTCTGCGGACTCCATGCAGGTCTACCGCGGCATGGATATCGGATCCGCCAAGATCACCCGGGAGGAGATGCAGGGGGTTCCCCACCACATGATTGATATTCTGGAGCCCTGGGAGTCTTTCAGTGTGGCGGACTTTGTGGAAAACTGTAAAAGGATCACGCATGAGATCTATGACAGAGGCCATATTCCCGTTGTCACAGGGGGAACCGGATTTTATATTCAGGCGCTGCTGAAGGATGTGGATTTTTCGATGCCTGTCCTGGAGGAGCGCTGTGGAGACAGCGATCTGTCTGTAAAAGAGACAGGCAATACAGAAGAGGAGTCTTCCGAAGAGGCAACCTACGGGGAGACGCCGGGAAAATACCGCGCATATCTGGAAACGCTGGCGCGGGAGAAGGGCGCGGCATATCTGCACGAGCTGCTGCGGCAGGCAGACCCGGCTTCCGCGGAGGCCATTCATGCCAACAATGTCAAGCGTTCGATACGGGCACTGGAGTTCTTTTATCTGACAGGGCGGAGGATCTCGGAACATAATGAGCAGGAAAAACAGAAGGCAGGGATTTATAACTCCTGTTATTTTGTGTTGAACGACCGCCGGGAGCGGCTTTATGCCCGCATAGAACAGCGCATTGACGAAATGCTTGCGGCGGGGCTTGCAGGAGAGGTACAGGCCCTTCGGGACAGGGGCTGCGAAAGGGGTATGGTCTCCATGCAGGGGCTGGGCTACAAGGAGCTGCTGGCCTGGCTGGAGGGGGAATGTACTTATGAGCAGGCGGTGGAAATTTTAAAGCGGGATACCAGACATTTTGCCAAGCGGCAGCTGACCTGGTTTCGCAGGGAGAAAGAGGTTGTCTGGGTCAACAAGGATGAATTTGGCTATGATGAGGAAAAGATTCTGGATTTTATGCTGACGGAGCTGCGCAGAAGGAGAATTGTGCCGTCAGGGCGGGACGCTTAGTTTTTTGGAGGATATGGTGAAAAGGATGACGGAAAACGGATTGAAGGACATGTACGCCGGTATGGGTATCGGTGAGGAGGTATATGAATACGGAAGGAGAATCCTGGGAACACTGGAAGACCGATTCCGGGAGATCGACAGAATTGCAGAATACAATCAGCTGAAGGTGGTGCGGGCCATGCAGGAGAGCCAGGTCAGTGAGGCATGTCTTCTGGGAACCACCGGCTATGGCTACAATGATCTGGGAAGAGACAGGCTGGAGGAGGTATATGCCAGGGTGTTTCACACGGAGGATGCACTGGTGCGTCCTCAGATCACCTGCGGCACCCATGCCCTGGCTCTGGCTCTGATGAGTAATCTGCGTCCGGGAGACGAGCTGCTTTCCCCCGTGGGAAAGCCCTATGACACACTGGAGGAGGTCATCGGGATCCGGCCCTCAAAGGGCTCCCTGGCGGAGTACGGCATTACCTACAGACAGGTGGAGCTGCTTCCGGACGGCAGCTTTGACTATGAGGGCATCCGCCGTGCGCTGCATGAGCGCACCCGGCTTGTGACCATTCAGCGATCCAAGGGATACCAGACCAGGCCTACCCTGTCAGTGGAACGCATCGGAGAGATGATCTCCTTTATTAAAGGGATCCGGCCGGATGTGATCTGCATGGTGGATAACTGCTACGGTGAGTTTGTGGAGACGACGGAGCCCGGTGACGTGGGAGCGGACATGGTGGTGGGCTCTCTGATTAAAAATCCAGGCGGCGGGCTTGCTCCCATCGGGGGCTATATTGCAGGCACGCGGGAGTGCGTGGAAAACGCGGCCTTCCGCCTGACATCCCCGGGGCTGGGCAAGGAGGTAGGAGCTTCCCTGGGCATTTTGAAGGACTTTTATCAGGGACTGTTCCTGGCGCCCACAGTGACGGCTGCGGCTTTGAAGGGAGCGGTTTTTGCCGCCAGCCTCTACGAGCCTTTGGGCTTTGACGTGGTGCCGGACAGCAGGGAGAGCCGCCATGATATCATCCAGGCAGTCACCTTCGGAAGCCCGGAGGGGGTGATTGCCTTCTGCCAGGGGATCCAGGCGGCGGCCCCCGTAGACAGCCATGTGACACCGGAGCCCTGGGACATGCCGGGTTACGACGCAAAGGTCATCATGGCGGCGGGAGCGTTTGTGTCCGGTTCCTCCATCGAGCTTTCCGCCGACGGCCCCATCAAGCCGCCCTATGCGGTGTATTTCCAGGGCGGGCTCACCTGGCATCACGCCTGCTTCGGGATTCTGAAGTCCCTGCAGGCCCTGAAAGATGCGGGACTGGTGGCGCGGGAGGCGCTGGGGGTGTAGTTTCGGGTCGAAAAAGATAAAAATTAATTATTTGATTTTTGTATACAGCTTTTCCTTTTTGTGGTACTATATAAAGACGTATGAAACGTATTTTGCCCGGGCAGCAAAATAGAGAGTACGAAAGAAAGACGAGGAAACATTTTGAGAAAGGGAAATTGGCTGCCGGTTCTGCTTGTTCTGGTAGGGTTTGTGATCGGCGGGTTTATTGGTTCTTATTTTGACGGAAGCTTTCTGAATTACGGGAAATCCTTCGGTTTAAGCGAACCTATCGTGCTGGATATGGGATTTTTTGTCCTGACCTTCGGACTTTCGATCTATATCACCATTGCCAGCGTCATAGGAGTGCTGATTGCGCTGGCGGTTTACCGTTTCATTCGCTGAGGAACGTCTGTGTGTCGGAGAAGGGAAAGAGGAGACACACATGAAAGAAAACAGAAAAGGTACTCTGCAGGGGCAGCCCTATGAGCGGTTCCTGCGCTTTGGGCCGGAGAACCTGACGGAGGCGGAGCTTCTGGCAATCATCATCCGTACCGGCACAAGGGAGAAAAGTGCGCTGCAGCTGGCGGAACAGGTGCTGCAGTTGGCCAGATACCCCAGGGAGGGGCTTCTGGGCCTGTACGAGGTAACGCTGGAGGAGCTGGAGAGCGTCAAGGGCATCGGAGAGGTCAAGGCGGTAAAGCTGAAATGTCTTGCGGAGCTTTCCATGCGGATGAGCGCGGCTTCCGCCGGAGAAGGGCTGCGGTTTGAACGCTCGGCCCAGGTGGCGGCCTGTTTTATGGAACGGCTTCGCCACAGGGACAGGGAGTGCGTGCTTCTGCTCTGTCTGGACGCAAAGTGCAGGCTGATCCGGGAAAAGAAGCTGTCCGAGGGGAGCGTGAAGATGTCGCTGATCTCGCCCAGGGAAATTTTTCTGGAGGCGCTGGAGGCAAGGGCGGTGAACATTGTGCTTCTGCACAATCATCCCAGCGGTGACCCGACGCCCAGCAAGGCCGACCTGGCGCTGACGGAAAATGTCAGGGAGATGGGGGAAAAGCTGGATGTTCCCCTGCTGGATCACATCGTGATAGGCGACAATAAATATGTGAGCTTCAAAGAGTCCGTCTGGCTTCAAACTAACGATTAGAAGGGGGTTGTCGTTTTGGCAAACAACGCATTTGGTATCGACCTCGGTACAAACAACATCAAAATCTACAGCAGGAGTGAAGACACTGTCCTCGTGGAAAAGAACATGATTGCCATCGAGAACAAAAACACACTGTTTGCTTATGGTGACTCTGCATTTGAAATGTATGAGAAGGCGCCCGGAAATATTCATATTTCCTATCCGCTTTCCAACGGTGTCATTGCGGATATCAAGAATATGGAGACGCTGGTGCGTTATTTTATCGGTGATCTTCAGAAGGGAAATACCAAACCCGCCGATTTCTTCATTGCCGTGCCCACGGATGTGACGGAGGTGGAAAAGAGGGCGTTCTATGATCTGATCCGGGATGCCGGCGTGAAGGCCAGGAAAATCATGGTGGTGGAGAAAGCGGTTGCAGACGGACTGGGACTGGATATCGACGTAAAGAATTCCCAGGGCGTTCTGGTTGTGAACGTGGGGTACGAGACCACGGAGATCTCCATTCTCTCTCTGGGCGGTATCGTATTGAGCCGTCTGATCAAGACCGGCGGCCTGAAATTTGACGAGGCAATCCGGGCGGCGGTGAGAAAGGAATTCAGCCTGATTATCGGGGGCAAGACGGCGGAGAACGTAAAGATTACGCTGAGTGATCTGGAGCGGGACGGAAACGGCGCGGTGGTATATGGGCGGGACATCGTCACGGGGCTGCCCGTGGAGCGTGAGATTCCCACCAAGCTGCTGGACGAGTGTCTGGAGGAACATTTCAACACCATAATCGACAATGTGAAGGTGATTCTGGAGAGAACGCCTCCGGAGCTGGCGGCGGATATTTACCGTCACGGGGTATACCTCACCGGCGGAGCGTCCCAGGTAAGCCATCTCTCGGAAAGACTTGCGGCGGGAACCGGACTGAAGGTAAACCTGACCGAAAATCCTTCTACAAGCGTTGTTCTCGGGCTCGCCAAGATCATCAAGGATGACAACTATAAATCCGTAGCTTATGCAATCGAAGGAATGAGTAAATGAGCCCAGTTATAAAAAGAAAAGGGGAGAAGTTTACTTTACCGAGTAAATATCTCCTCTTAATTTTAACGATTCTCTGTACGCTGCTGATGTTGATCACCTTTGGCACCGATGTCTTCAACCGTCCGTTAAACACGGTGGTGGGGTATGTGGTGGTGCCCTTTCAGCAGGGGATCGCAAAGGTGGGTGGCTGGCTTTCCAGCCGTTCCGAGGAGCTGGTGCAGATCCGTACCCTGCTGGATGAGAACGCAAGGCTGAAGGAGGAAATCGCCAGGCTGACGGAGGAAAATACACTGCTCCAACAGGACAAATATGAGCTGAACAATCTTCGTGCGCTGATGGATTTGAGCGAGCAGTACGGCGAATATAACAAGGTGGGAGCCCGCATTATCAGCAGGGATTCCGGAAACTGGTACTCCACCTTTATCATTGACAAGGGAAGCGATTCCGGTTTTGCGGTGGATATGAATGTCATAGCCGGAGGAGGCCTGGTGGGAAGGATCACCTCCGTGGGACCCAATTGGGCCAGGGTCACTTCCATCATTTCCGACAACAACAATGTCAGCGGTATGACGCTGTCTACGGAGGACAATCTGATGGTGACGGGAGATCTGCGCCTGATGTCCGAAAACTGTATTACCTTCAGCCAGCTGGTTGACAGCCAGAACCTTGTGGCGGAGGGAGACAAGGTAGTCACCTCCAATATCAGCGACAAGTTCCTTCCCAATATCCTGATCGGATATATCAGCGCCATCAATAAGGATTCCAACAATCTGACCAAGTCCGGACTGATCACGCCGGCGGTAGACTTTGAGCATCTTGAGGAGGTGCTGGTCATCACGGACAGAAAGCAGACCGTGGAAGAATAGGGAACGGGAGGACGTATGCTCAGAAAATTTGTTGTGACCTTATTTGTGTTGGGAGGCTTTATTCTGCAGTGCAGCGTGTTTCCAAAGCTTGCCTTTGCAAACATTATCCCGAATCTGATGATCGTGCTGACATCCTCCTTCGGATTCATGCGGGGGGAGAAGGAAGGACTGATAATCGGTTTTTTCTGCGGATTGCTGAGCGATATTTTTTTCGGGGGATTTCTCGGGTTTTATGCGCTGCTTTTGATGTACATAGGCTTTTTAAACGGAAAATTCAGCAGAATATTTTACCCGGAGGATATCAAGCTGCCCATTGCGCTTATTATCACCAGCGACCTGTCCTACGGCGTGATTTGCTATATACTTCAATTCATGCTTCGGAGCAGATTTCAGTTCGGGTATTACTTTTCACATGTGATTCTGCCGGAGGTGTTGTACACCATTGTGGCAACCATGTTTCTTTACCCCCTTATACTGAAGGTAAACGGGAAGCTGGAGGACAGGGAAAAAAGGAGAGCACAGAAATTTGTTTGATGAATTAAAGGATAAACTGAAAGGATTTTTTACCAGCAGGCTGACTGTGTTTACGGTGGTCTTTCTTTTGCTGGGAGGAATTCTTGCCTATCGTTGTTTTGACCTGCAGATTGTCCACGGAGAAGAGTATCTGGAGGATTTCGTGCTTCAGATCGAGAAGACCAGGGACATTACCAGCACCAGAGGAAATATCTTTGACCGGAACGGCAACATACTGGCGTACAACGAGCTGGCCTATTCCGTGAAAATCGAGGACGTTTTTGAGTCCGGCAAAAAGAAGAACGCCAACCTGAACGAGACGATTATGAAGCTGATCCGGATGATCGAGAAAAACGGGGATCGGGTGATCACCGATTTCAAGATTGTGCTGGACGAGGACGGCGAGTTCGCCTATACCGTGGAAGGGACAAGCCTCCTGCGGTTTCTGGCGGATGTATACGGGAAGAGAACCATCGGGGAGTTGGAGGATCAGATGAGGATTGCCACGGCACAGGATGTGATGGAATTTCTCAGCCGGAATTCCTCCGCGGCCTTTGCCATCGGAGAGAGGGAGGATCCCGAGGACAGCAAAAGCGAATTTATCCCCGGAAAGGGCTACACAAAGGAGGACTGGCTGAAGCTTGTGACGGTGCGCTATGCCATGAACCTCACCTCCTTCCGGAAATATATCGGAACCACGGTGGCTACGGACATCAGTGAAAAGACGGTGGCTGTCATCATGGAAAATTCGGAGGAACTGCCGGGAGTGACCATTGTGGAGGACACGATCCGCAAGTACGTTGACAGCAAGTACTTTGCCCATGTGTTGGGATATACCGGGAAAATTTCCTCGGAGGAGCTTACGCAGCTCAATGAGGAGCTTGCCGCCCAGGGCAGGGGAGAAGAGGTCTACAACATCAATGATGTGGTGGGAAAGAGCGGTATCGAGTCCAGCATGGAGACCACGCTTCAGGGCATCAAGGGCTATGAGAAGGTGATCGTGGATAACACGGGCCGGGTGATCTCCATCATCGAGCGGCAGGAGGCCCAGGCGGGGCAGGATGTTTATCTCACTATAGACATGGAGCTCACCGAGGCGGTCTACAATATTCTGGAGCAGTCGCTGGCGGGCCTGGTTTCGGACAAAATCATCAACGCGAAGGAGTATAAACCTGCGCCCAACGCCGAGAGCTCGGATATCAAGATTCCCATTTACGACGTGTATTTTGCATTGTTCAACAATGCCGTCATTGACCTGAAGCACATGGCTTCCGAGGATGCGGGAGAGGTGGAGCAGGAGGTATATCAGGCTTATCTGGCATACCGGGAAAGGGTTTATGAGAAGCTGATCCAGGAGTTGACGGAGGGAATGACGCCCTACAACAAGCTCTCCAAGGAATATCAGGTATATCAGAGCAATATCGTGACGCTGCTGAACAGAAACGGCGTCATTATAACGGAGTCCGTGGACTCCAGCGACGCCACACAGATTGCCTGGGCCACGGAGGAGGTCATCAGTCTGAACGAGTATCTGAAGTATTGTATCGCCCGGAACTGGATCAATGTGAGCGAGCTGGATCTGGATGAAAAATACTCGGATTCCGAAGAGATTTACAATAAGATACTGGATTACATCATTGTCATGATCGACAAAAACACGGAGCTGCAGAAGCGGTTTTTCAAGTACATGCTGCTGTCGGACGTGATAAACGGGAGACAGGTCTGTATGCTTCTGTGCGAACAGAAGGTGATCGAAATTCCCATAGAGGACGAGACGGCGCTGTACGCAGGGAAACTTTCCGCCTATCAGTTTATGTTAAACAGGATCAACAGCATCGACGTGACGCCGGCACAGCTTGCGCTGGATCCCTGCAATGCCTCCTGTGTGATTTCGGATGTCAACACGGGGGAGGTGTTGGCTTTGGTTTCCTATCCCGGGTATGACAACAATAAGATGGCAAATTCCATTGACGCGGAGTATTACGCAAAGCTGAACAGCGATAAATCCAATCCCCAGTATAATTTTGCCACGCAGTACAAGGCGGCTCCCGGTTCCACCTTCAAGATGATATCCTCCACTGCAGGACTGATGGAGGGGGTTATCACGCTGAAGAGCAGGATCAACTGTGTCGGTACTTTTACGGAGATCACGCCCTCCCCCAGGTGCTGGAGAAGAAGCGGCCACGGCAACGAGAATGTGACCACTGCCATCAGGGATTCCTGCAACTATTATTTCTTTGATGTAGGCTACAAGCTTTCCACCAGAGACGGGGCATACAATGAGGCGGCCGGACTGAATACGCTTTACGAATATGCGGATCTCTACGGGCTGACGGAAAAGTCCGGCGTGGAGATCTCGGAGGCCTCTCCAGAGGCGGCCAACATGGATCCGGTTCGTGCATCTATCGGTCAGTCCAACAGCAGCTACACCGCCGTGGGACTGACAAGGTATATTTCCACGGTGGCCAACGGGGGAACCTGCTACAACCTGACCCTTCTTGACAGGATAATGGATTCCCAGGGAAATATAGTCCGGGAAATTGAGCCGGATGTGCGGAATGAGATTGTGCTGCCGGAGGAATACTGGGAGGCTATACACCTGGGCATGAGGCAGGTGGTTGAGAAAAAGACCTACTTTAACGATCTGGCCGTGAATGTGGCCGGAAAGACAGGAACTGCGGAGCAGACCTCCTCGAGGCCCAGCCATGCGCTGTTTGTCTGCTACGCACCCTATGAGTCGCCGGAGATCGCTATTACCACAAGGATCCCCTTCGGATATTCTTCGGATTATGCCGCTAAGGCTACCAGGAATATCATCAAGTATTATTATGGACTTGCGGAGGAGGACGAGCTGATCACAGGTGTGGCAGACGATGTGGGAGGCGGCATTTCCAACGAAATGTAAGGGAGCATGGATATGAAGGATTGTGTATTGATTAAGAGTTTTCCCAACGGAATCGCCCTGCATCTGGATGCCGACGTTCCGTTTGAACAGCTTCTGGAGGAGGTGGCCTACAAGTTTTCGGAGGCCCGGAGCTTCTTCGGGAGGGCATCCATGGCGCTTTCCATCGAGGGGAGACAGGTTTCCGGCCCGGAGGAGATCCGGATCGTGGATGCCGTCAGAAAAAACAGCGACCTGAACCTGATCTGTCTGGTGGGGAAGGATGACGCAACCAACAAAAATTACATCAAGGCGCTCACCCATATGGAAAAAAAGCTTTCCGGCGGGGACGACGGGCAGTTCTTTAAGGGCAGCCTGAAGAACAAGGAGGTTCTGGAGACGGAAAACAGTATCATCATTCTGGGGGACGTCTATCCGGGCAGCGCCGTGATCAGTGCAAAAAATATCATTATTCTGGGCGGACTTTACGGGGAGGCTTACGCCGGAGGCAGCGGACAGCCGGACGCCTTTATTGCAGCGCTTGAAATGGAGCCGGAAAGAATTAAAATCGGCGATTTCAAATACAAACCGACTGCGAAGCAGTCAAAGTGGGGCATTCGCCCCAAGGTACAGCCGAAAATTGCATATGTGAAGAACGGGAAGATAACGTTTGACATGCTTACCAAAGATTTGCTGAGCGAATTCTGACGTTTCTCGGAAAAAGAGGATTGCTTGGCGGGACGACAAAAAATTTCCGGAGGTACAGAGTATGGAAAATCAGTTTTCCCAGGAGCGCAAAGGCTCCGAAGTCATTGTCGTCACTTCAGGTAAAGGCGGTGTGGGTAAGACCACCACATCTGCAAACGTAGGCACAGGTCTTGCAAAGCTTGGTAAAAAGGTGTGTCTCATCGACACCGATATCGGGCTCAGAAATCTGGATGTTGTGATGGGGCTGGAAAACCGCATCGTCTACAATCTGGTGGATGTCATAGAGGGCAGCTGCCGGATAAAGCAGGCGCTGATCAGGGACAAGCGGCATCCGGGGCTTTATCTCATGCCCTCCGCCCAGACGAGAGATAAATCCGCGGTGACGCCGGGACAGATGATCAAGGTGATAGATCATCTGAAGGAACAGTTTGACTACATCATTCTGGACTGTCCCGCAGGAATCGAACAGGGTTTTCAGAACGCTATCGCAGGAGCGAACAGAGCGCTTGTGGTGACGACGCCGGAGGTATCTGCGATACGGGATGCAGATCGGATCATCGGCCTTCTGGAGGCAAACGGCTTCAAACAGATGGATTTGATCATCAACCGTCTCCGGATGGATATGGTGCGGCGTGGGGACATGATGTCGGCTCAGGATGTGGTGGATATTCTTGCCATTCCGCTGATCGGCATTATCCCGGATGACGAAAACGTGGTGATTGCCACAAATCAGGGCGAGCCCCTGGTAGGCAGCGACTCGCCTGCAGGGCAGGCATATGCCAATGTGGTACAGCGCGTTGAGGGCAGGGAAGTTCCCTTCCTAAACTTTGAGAAGGGGATCTCCTTCTGGACAAGAGTGACTGGCATTTTTCATAAGATGTAGGGAGGCGGAAAATGAGATATTTCTTTCACAGAAAAAGCTCCTGCCAGGTCGCCAAGGACAGACTGAAGATCCTGCTGATCTCCGACAGAGTCAACTGTTCGCCGGAGATGATGGAGCTGATCAAGCTGGATATTGCAAAGGTGATATCCAAGTACATGAAGATAGATTCCGAGAATATGGAAATACAGATAAATACAAAGGGAAGCAAGATCGGGCGCTCGGTTAAGCCGAGCCTCTGCGCCAACATTCCCATTGTGGATGTGACCATGCCGGAATTAAAAAACCAGGAAGCTTTGAAAATGTAAAGGTATACTAAATGTTCAGTAGATTCAGGATACGGGATTTTGATTTTAAATTGGTTTTTATGACGATTGCCCTGGCGGGAATCGGCATCATGGTGATTGGAAGCGCGGAACCTTCGCTCCGGAACAGGCAGCTGGCCGGAGCGGTGGTGGGCGCGGCCCTGATGATTATTATTTCTTTTTTTAATTATTCGTGGATCATCCGTCTCAACTGGATTATGTATGTTGTAAATCTTGCGCTGCTGCTGGCAGTGAAATACCTGGGTTCTGACGGCGGCGGAGCGCAGCGCTGGCTGGAACTGGGGGGGCTTCGTTTTCAGCCCTCGGAAACTGCGAAAATATTGTTGATTTTATTCTTTGCACAGTATATTATGAAATATAAGGAGAAATTGAACACTGTCCGGATCGTGGGAAGCTGTGTGGCGCTGGTCGCCGTTCCCTGGTATCTGATCTACAAGCAGCCGGATCTCTCCACAAGTATCGTGGTCATCGTGCTTTTCTGCGTGATTATGTTTGCGGGGGGGATCAGTTGGAAGGTTGTGGTCGGTGTGCTGGTGGTGGCGATTCCGGCGGTGGCGCTTCTGATCTCGCTGGCGCTTCAGCCGGACAGCAAGATATTGCGGGGATTTCAGGTGGATCGTATACTGGGTTTTATCAATCCGGAGGAATATGCGGATACCACGGCCTATCAGCAGCTCAACTCCGTGACGGCCATTGCTTCCGGGCAGCTGGAGGGCAAGGGATATAAAAATAATGAGATCACCTCCGTAAAAAACGGAAATTTTATTTCCGAGGCGGAGACGGATTTTATTTTTGCTGTCATAGGTGAAGAATTTGGGTTTAAGGGAAGCATGGCGGTTATCGTTCTCCTGTTTGGCATCTCCCTGGAGTGTATCTCCGTGGCAAGGCGCGCAAAGGATCTTGCGGGGACGGTGATTGCGGCCGGAATGGGGGGGCTTGTGGCTTTCCAGGGCTTTATCAACCTCGGGGTGGCCACGTTTATTCTGCCGAATACGGGACTGCCGCTTCCGTTTGTCAGTTATGGACTGACCTCACTGATGAGTCTCTTTATGGGGATGGGATTCGTTTTGAATGTGAGGCTGCAGGCGAAAAAAACAAAGTAGAGAGAGGGTATAGTTTATGAACATTGCATTGATTGCACATGATTCAAAAAAGAAGTTGATGCAGAATTTCTGCATCGCCTACAGGGGGATTCTGAGCAAAAACGATCTGTATGCCACAGGCACCACCGGGCGTCTGATCGAGGAGGTTACCAATCTGAGCATCCACAAATTTCTTGCCGGACATCTGGGAGGAGAACAGCAGATCGGCGCACAGATAGAGCATAATCAGATGGATCTGGTCATTTTTCTCAGGGATCCGCTGACGCCAAAGCTTCATGAGCCGGATGTCAACAACGTGGTGAGGCTGTGCGACATGCACAATATACCGCTGGCGACCAACCTTGCCAGCGCGGAACTGTTGATCAAGTCCCTTGACAGAGGAGATTTAGAGTGGCGTGAAATGTATAAATAAAAGAGAAATGCGGACTGGGGTTTGCCTGTTTCTGGCCTTAGGCTGCATTCTGACCGGATGCGGAGGCACGGCCTACGACATGCCGTACAGCACAAATTCGGATATCAGCAGTTTTAACGTGATTTCCGGCCAGAACAGAAGAACGGCGGTGCCCTTTGCGTCGGATCTGTGCGTTGTCACGGGGGATGTCACCGCGGACACGGATGCGGACATGTCTGAGATGCTGGCGGCTGTTCTGTTTTCTCTGGAGGACGACAGAGTCATCTACGCGAAGAATGCGCATGAGGTGCTGCATCCTGCCAGTCTGACAAAGGTCATGACGGCGTTGGTGGCGTTAAAGTACGGCAGCCTGGACCAGAGGCTTACGGCTACCAGCGCAGTTAACATAACAGAATCCGGGGCGGTGCTCTGCGGGCTGAAGGCCGGGGATACCATGTCCATGGATCAGGCGCTTCGGATCCTTCTTGTCTATTCTGCCAACGACGCAGCCATGCTGATCGCAGAGAATGTGGGCGGTTCCGTGGAAAATTTTATCGCCATGATGAACGAGGAGGCAAAGCGTCTGGGGGCAACCAACACAAATTTTGCAAATCCGCATGGCCTGACGGATGCAAACCATTGTACCACGGCTTATGATCTGTACCTGATTTTCAACGAAGCCATGAAATACGAGGCCTTTGGCGAGATCATTCAGATGACCGGATATCAGACGGTGTACTATGATAAGGACGGGAAGGAGAAAACCTTCGACAGAAGCACCACAAACCAGTTCCTGCGTGGGGAGTACAGCGCTCCCGCAAATGTGACGGTGATAGGCGGCAAGACGGGAACCACCAAGGCGGCAGGGCATTGCCTGATGCTGCGTGCCAGAGATGTAAACGGCGCTCCCTATGTCTCCGTAATCCTGGGGGCCCCTTCCGGGGACAGGCTGTACAACGGCATGATTGATCTGCTGGATGAGATTAATAATTAGAGGTTGTTTTTTGGGGCTGTATCCCTTATAATTAAGGTAACAGGTAATACAATAATATTACTACAGGAGGGTATTCCAATGGTTCAGTTGATTGTAGGCAATAAGGGCAAGGGTAAGACGAAACAGTTATTGGACAAAGTAAACAATGAAATTAAGGAGATTTCCGGCAATATTGTATATCTCGATAAGAGCACAAAACATATGTATGAGCTGAACAACAAGGTGCGGCTCATTGACGTTTCCCAGTTCATGGTGGAAAACAGCGGCGAATTTCTCGGGTTTGTATGCGGGATTATCTCCCAGGATCACGATCTGCAGCAGATGTATTTTGACAGCTTCCTGAGGATCGCGTGCCTGGAGGGAAAGAGCGAGGATGAGTTGCTCGCGGTAATTGATAAGCTGGAAAAACTCAGCGGCAAATTTGAAACAGATTTCATTTTAAGTGTTTCCATGGATGAATCCGAACTTCCCGCCCGGTTGAAGGACAAGGTTCTTGTCTCCCTGTAAGCTTCGGCAGGAAGGATTGCAGATATATTATTTGATCGGAAAGTAACAAAAGCCTCGGTAATTCCGGGGCTTTTGTGCAGAGGCGAAATATTTGGCAAAGAAAAGAAAGAGCAGTAAAAATAACAGCAGCAAAAGCAACAGCAGGAATAAGATTACAAAGTACAGAAAACCGCTGAATGTGAACATTGGCATGATTATTTTCAGCGTGATCTTTTTTTATGTCGTTATCAGTGTTATCATGTACTTTCAGACCAGTCATATCGTTCGCTATGAGGTGGAGGAGGGCTCCCTTGCCACCAACAATATTTACAGAGGAGTCATCATCCGGGACGAGACGGTAGTGTTTAATCAGTCAGCCGGGTATGTGAATTATTACGCAAGAGAGGGAGAGCGGGTGGCAAAAAACGCGCTGGTCTATATTGTGGATGAAACCGGCCGGCTCAGCGAAAATCTGGAAGCTGCCGCCATGGGGGAAAACAGCCTCAGCGAAAAGGATCTGGCGGAATTTAAGAGTGAGATCATCAACTTTGTACATAGCTTTGACTGCACACATTTTGAAAGCGCCTATGATGCCAAGTACGCTCTGAAAAATACGGTTTTAAAGCTTGCCAACGTCCGTATGCTGGATAATATCAGCGACTTAAGCAGCGCCGCGGGGGGAAATATTATCAATTATTTTTATGCCCCCACCACAGGGATTGTTTCCTATTGGACTGACGGTTATGAAAACCTGAAGGTGCAGGATGTGACGGCGGATACCTTCGATACCAAGAAGGATTATGAAAAAAAGCAAATCCTGAGCAATTCCCTGATGGCCGCCGGGGATGCGGTGTACAAGCTCTCCACAAACGAAAACTGGTCTCTGGTGATTCCGGTGGATGCGGCGAGAGGGGCTGAGCTTCTGAAGGAGGAATTTGTGAAGGTCCGGTTTCTGAAAAACCAGTATGAATCCTGGGGAGAAGTGGATCTTTTTACAAACGCGGACGGCAACACTTACCTGCAGCTGAGCTTTACCAACTCCATGCTTACCTTTGTAAACGACAGGTTTCTGGATGTGGAGCTGATCGTGGAGGATGAAATCGGGCTGAAAATCCCGGTGTCTTCCATTGTTCAGAAGGAGTTTTTCCTGGTGCCGGAGGATTTTGTGATTCCGGGGGGGAATAACGGGGGAGACAGCATTATGAGACAGTGTTTCCTGGAGGACGGAACCATTTCCAGCGAGGTGCTGGAGGTGGAGGTGTACAATTTTGACAGTGAGTCAAAGGAGTATTACCTTGACAGCTCTATCCTGGACGCCGGAACTGTTCTGTATAAGCTGGACGGACAGGAAACCTTCACCGTGAGCAAGCGTGCCACGCTGATCGGGGTGTACAATATGAACAGGGGTTATGCGGACTTCAAGCAGATCAATATTCTCTATCAGAACGATGAATATGCCATCGTGAAGTCAAACACAAAATACGGTCTGAACGTTTACGACTACATTGTGTTGAATGCGGATGCGGTCATAGACGACCAGTTTATCAATGTGGCGCCGGGAACTTTGGTTCCCAGAGATTGATTTGTCCCTCATTGACGGTACAAAGGTCAGGGGACAGGGAGGAGTAATTATGATCCGGGAAAATCTGGCGGATGTGGAAAAGAGAATAGAAGAAGCCTGCAGTCGGCGGGGGCGGGATCGGAGCCAGGTGACGCTGACTGCAGTGAGCAAGACGAAACCCCTGGAGCTGTTGCGGGAGGCCTATGCCGCGGGAATCAGGGACTTCGGGGAAAACAAGGTGCAAGAGCTGACGGAGAAGATTCCATGTATGCCGCCGGATGTGCGCTGGCATATGATCGGACACCTGCAGCGAAATAAGGTGAAATACATTGTGGATCAGGTGTATATGATACACAGTGTGGATTCCCTGCGGCTTGCGGAGGAGATCAGCCGGGAAGCCGTAAAAAAGCAGGTGACGGTGAGGATCCTGATCGAGGTGAATATGGCGGGGGAGGAAAGTAAGTTCGGCGTCCGTCAGGAAGAGCTTATTTCCCTGGTACAGGAGGCGGCAAAGCTGCCTGGAATCCGCATTATGGGGCTGATGACCGTTGCCCCCTATGTGGAAAATGCGGAGGACAACCGTCTTGTTTTTAGAAACTTGAAACAATTGTCTGTTGACATAGCCAGTAAAAACATTGATAATGTCAGTATGGATATTCTTTCTATGGGAATGACAGGTGATTACGCCGTCGCAATTGAAGAGGGCGCTACCTGTGTGAGAGTTGGAACCGGGATATTCGGTCAGCGGGATTACACCAATCGCCGGCCCGATATTTAGGAGGGCAGCGGAAAGGCATGGTAATAACAATATGGGAGTAATGGATAAGTTTTTAAATTACATGAAGCTGAATGGCGAAGAAGATGACGAATATTTTGACGAAGACTACCTGGACGATGAAGAAGAGTTGGAGCCTGCGCCTTCCTCCCGCAGAGCACAGAAGATGAAAGAAGAGGAAGAGCCGGAGGAGCGGCTTCCCAGAAAGCAGCCCTCTTCCAGCAAAATCACACCGATCAAGCAGCCAACCTCCAGAAGGATGCAGAACAGCGCGGGGATGGAGGTATGTGTTATCAAGCCAACCTCCGTGGAGGATGCCAGAGAGATCACGGAAACCCTGCTGGCCAACCGCACGGTGGTTCTGAACCTGGAGGGACTGGATGTGGATATTGCACAGCGGATCATTGACTTTACCAGCGGATCCTGTTTTGCAATCGCAGGAAATCTTCAGAAGATTTCCCATTACATTTTTATTATCACTCCTGCCAGCGTGGATATTTCCGGCGACTTCCAGGATATTTTCGGCAGTTCCTTTGAGATGCCGCTGAACACTTAATATTTCCAGATTTCCAAAGAGAAAAATTACGGTTGGGGGATTGATATGGCGGAAAGATTGCCGGTATTATATAATAAAAAGCCTTGCTACGATATTGTTTTCAGCCGCTCCTTCGAGGAGCTTCCGCAGGAGTTGGAGGGACTTGAATGCGAGGACAGGAGAATCTGCCTGATCACCGATTCCAGAGTGGATGAACTCTACGGTTCCGAGGTGCTGGAACTTTTGCGACCCTGCTGCAAAAAGGCGGTTAAATACGCGTTTCCGAACGGGGAAGAGCACAAGACACTGGATACGGTGCGGGAGATCTACCGTTTCCTGATCGGAGAAGGATTTGACCGGAAGGATTTTCTGGTGGCTCTGGGCGGAGGTGTCGTGGGGGATGTGACCGGATATGTGGCCGCCACCTATCTGAGAGGCATCCGCTATGTGCAGGTGCCCACCACACTGCTTTCCCAGGCAGACAGCAGCATCGGAGGGAAAACAGGCGTTGACTTTGACGGCTATAAAAACATGGTGGGAGCCTTCAAAATGCCCTCCCTTGTATACATGAATCCGGGAGCGCTTGCAACGCTGGAGGACAGGCAGTTTTTTTCCGGCTTTGCGGAGGTGATGAAGCATGGTCTCATCCGGGATGCGGCCTTTTACGAATGGCTCATTGAGAATATGTATGAGATCTGTGAACGCAACATGGATGTACTTCAGGAAATGCTGATTCATAGCTGTACGATAAAGAAGTATATTGTGGAAAAGGATCCCACGGAACAGGGAGACCGGGCGCTTTTGAATTTCGGGCATACGGTGGGACATGCTATTGAAAAGGCAAAAGATTTTTCTCTCCTGCACGGGGAATGCGTTGCGTTGGGAGCCGTGGCTGCGGCCTATATCTCCTGGAAACGGGAACTGCTCTCCATGGAAGAGTATTATGAGATCAGGGATATGTTTGTTCCCTTTTACCTTCCGATCTCCGTGGACGAGATTGATCCGGAGGAAATTCTGCGCCTGACCAAATCGGACAAAAAGATGGAATCGGGAAAGATCCGTTTTGTGCTCTTGAAGAAGATCGGCAAAGCCGTGACGGATAATACCGTGACGGACGAGGAGCTCCTGGCAGCCATCCGGGAAATCAATTTCAGTGAAGAGGATGCCCATGCGTAAAAAAATCTTAATATTGTTTATGGATGCAGTGATCACCGCACTGCTGCTTCTGGCGGATCAGTTTACAAAATATATGGCGATTCTGCACCTGAAGGATGCCCCGGCGCTGGTGCTGATCGACGGAGTGCTGGAACTGAATTATCTGGAGAACAGGGGATCTGCATTCGGTATGCTGCAAAACCAGAAATTTTTCATCCTTTTTGTAGGGATTGTGTTTTTGTCGGTGATTCTGTTCCTGCTGTTCAAGCTGCCGAACGAGAAAAAATTTATTGTCGTTCATGTCTGTCTCTCGGCGGTTATAGCCGGGGGCGTGGGCAATATGATCGACCGTTTCCGGTTTGATTATGTGGTGGACTTTATTTCCTTTGTACTGATTAATTTTCCGATTTTTAATTTTGCGGACTGTTGTATTGTGGTATCTGTCGTCTGTCTGTTTATCCTGTTCCTGTTCGTCTTTCAGGAAAAGGATCTGGAGTTTTTGAGCTTTAAGCAGAACAGATACCGCGAGATCAAGTGACAGAGGAACGGGGATGGAGTGTTTTCGCTTTGAGATAACGGAAGAGCTGGAGGATGAACGGATCGATAAGTGTCTTGCGATGCTTATCGATTCTTTGTCGCGCTCTTTTATACAGAAACTGATAAAAGATCAGCATGTGCTGGTGGACGGTGTCCCGGTTCGGGGCAGTTATCGCGTGAGGGCAGATGAGACGGTGGAATTTACGCTGCCGGAGGCGGTACAGCCGGATGTGGTTCCCGAGGATATTCCGCTGGATATCCTCTATGAGGACAGCGATGTGATCGTGGTGAACAAACCGAAAGGAATGGTGGTTCATCCCGCAGCGGGGCATTATAGCGGGACGCTTGTCAATGGACTGCTGTTCCACTGCAAGGACGGGTTGTCCGGGATCAACGGTGTTCTGCGCCCGGGCATTGTGCACCGCATCGACAGGGATACCACCGGAAGCGTTATCGCCTGCAAGAACGACGCTGCCCACAGGTGTATTGCGGAACAGCTGAAGGAGCATTCTCTTGTCCGGCGTTATCGCGCCATCTGCTGCGGGGTTCTGCCCGAGGAAGAGGGAACCATTGATAAGCCGGTGGGAAGACATCCCACAGATCGGAAAAAGATGGCGGTGAACGAAAGAAACGGCAAGAGGGCCGTGACGCACTACCGGGTTCTGCAGCGGTTCCGTGACTATACCTACATTGAATGTGTGCTGGAGACGGGAAGGACTCATCAGATCCGGGTTCATATGGCGAGCATCGGGCATCCGCTTCTGGGAGACCAAGTGTATTCCAACCGGAAGAGTCCCTTTCGGCTTCAGGGCCAGGTGCTGCACGCTAAACTGCTGGGGTTTCTTCACCCGTCTACGGGAGAATATGTGGAGACAGACGCGCCATTGCCCGAATATTTTGAACATTTGCTTAAAATATTAGAAAATTGACGCAATAGAAACTCTTTTTGTTGTCTTATTGGCAAAATCAGTGTATAATAAAATCAGATAAAAGCATAAATTCTCTGAAAACGCTTTTATACTCTGTGGGAAAAGAGGTAAACAATATGAATACAGTGATTACCATAGGAAGACAGTTCGGTTCCGCAGGCCGTGAGATCGGTGAAAAGGTTGCGGAGTATTTCGGAATCAAGTGCTATGACAAGGAGCTTCTGAGCAGGGCTGCAAAGGAGAGCGGATTCTGTGAGGAGATGATTCAGAACCACGACGAGCGTCCCACCAATTCCTTTTTGTATAATCTGGTGATGGATACCTATTCCTTTGGCTACAACGCCTCTTCCTTTGTGGATATGCCTATCAGCCACAAGGTTTTTCTGGCACAGTTTGACACCATCAAGAAGATTGCGGATGAGGGCAGCTGTGTGATTGTCGGGCGGTGCGCGGACTATGCGCTGACGGATTACAAAAACTGCATCCATCTCTTCATTTATGCGGATGAGGATACCAAGGTAAAGAGGATCATGGAGAAGTATCAGCTGACGGAGTCCAAGGCCAGGGATATGATTATCAAGAAGGATAAACAGCGTCAGAGCTACTATAACTATTATTCCTCCAAGAAATGGGGCCGTGCGGACAGCTATGACCTGTGTATCAACAGCAGCGTGCTGGGCGTTGATGGAACCGTGAAGTTGATCGTTCAGTATATTGAGGATTTTGAGAGCAGAAACAAATAGCTTCCGAACATAGATCCGGAATGCTCCGAACAGAAAAAAACAGAATTCAGTTGACAGATTAAGGCACCTGTGCTATTATTCAATGGTATGCCGCATGACCAGGTATAAGCGCTTTTTCTATGGAAGAAAGCCACCAAAGTCAGCGAGTAATGTGGGCGGAATCCAAGGTTTGGATTTGGCGGCTCATGAATAGGAGGTGCCTTATTATGTACGCAATTATTGCAACAGGCGGAAAACAGTACAAGGTTTCTGAAGGCGATATCATCAAGATTGAAAAGCTGGATGCGGAAGCCGGTGCCGTTGTTACCTTTGACCAGGTGATTGCAGTAAGTGACGGAACCCTGAAGGTTGGCGCAGACGTTGAAAATGCTTCTGTGGCAGCTACCGTTATGGAGCAGGGAAGAGGTAAGAAGGTTATTGTATACAAGTACAAGAGAAAAACCGGATACCACAAAAAGAACGGTCACAGACAAGCATACACGCAGGTTAAGATCGACAAGATCAACGCATAATGACTACCGTGGTGATCTGCAGGGATCGGGCAGGGTCCTACAGGGGATTTACCTGTATGGGACATGCAGGCTATGCGAGGCGCGGGAGACCTGATGTGCTGTGCGCGGCAGTGTCGGCGCTTACCATCGGAACCATCAATTCTCTGGAGGAACTGGCAGGAGAAAAGCTTCGGGTCAGCCAGAATGAATCAGAGGGCTTTCTGAGATGTGATTTTGAGAGCACACTGCAGGAAAAATCAGTTTTTCTTGTGGATTCCATGGTTTTTTCCCTGGAAAACATAAGCAGAGAGTACGGTGAAAAGTTTTTACAAGTAAAATTCGAGGAGGTGTAACCCATGTTGAATATGAACCTTCAATTTTTCGCTCATAAAAAAGGAGTCGGTTCTACCAAGAACGGCAGAGATTCCGAGTCCAAGAGGTTAGGTGCGAAGAGAGCTGACGGACAGTTCGTAAAGGCAGGAAATATCCTTTACAGACAGCGCGGAACCAGGATTCATCCGGGCGTAAATGTAGGGATCGGCGGAGACGATACCCTGTTTGCCCTGGTTGACGGTGTTCTTCGCTTCGAGAGAAAGGGCAGAGACAAAAAGCAGGCTTCTGTTTATCCTGTAGAAAAGTGATCCGAGTTCAGGGGACTTCAAACTTAAGGGTTTGAAGTCCTTTTCTAAGTTGAAAAAACAATTTTCGCACAGGGAGGATCATAATGTTTGCAGACAGAGCCAGAATATATGTCAGAAGCGGCAAAGGGGGAGACGGACATGTCTCTTTCCGGCGCGAAAAATATGTACCTGCGGGAGGACCTGACGGCGGGGACGGCGGACGCGGCGGGGATGTGATCTTTGAGGTTGATGAAGGATTGAACACTCTGATTGATTTCCGCAATGTCCGCAAATACAGGGCGGAGGACGGAGAACCGGGCGGAAAGAGAAACTGCCGGGGAAAGGACGGCCGGGATGTGATCCTGAAGGTTCCCCAGGGAACGGTAATCAAGGAGGCAGAGAGCGGACAGGTCATCGTGGATATGTCCGGCGTTAACCGCAGAGTCGTTTTTTTGCAGGGCGGTCGGGGTGGAAACGGTAATCAGCATTATGCCACAAGCACCATGCAGGCACCCAAGTATGCCCAGCCGGGCCAGCCTGCGAAAGAGCTGGAGCTCTTGCTGGAGCTGAAGGTTATTGCGGATGTGGGGCTGGTAGGTTTTCCCAATGTAGGAAAATCCACTTTTTTATCCAGGGTGACAAACGCCAGGCCTAAAATTGCAAACTACCATTTCACCACATTGAACCCCAATCTGGGGGTGGTGGATCTGGAGGGGACAAAGGGCTTTGTCATTGCGGACATTCCGGGTCTTATTGAGGGTGCTTCCGAAGGTGTTGGGCTGGGGCACGAGTTTCTGCGCCATATTGAACGAACCAAGGTCATCATTCACATTGTGGATGCCGCAGGTACGGAAGGGCGGGATCCTGTGGAGGACATTCATGCCATCAACAGAGAGCTTGCAGCCTACAATCCTGAGATCGCCCGGCGTCCCCAAGTTATTGCCGCCAATAAAATGGACGCTGTCTTTGATCCGGAAAAGGATCCGGTGGCTGCGATCAGGCAGGTGTTTGAACCCAGAGGGATCGCTGTCTATCCCATCTCTGCGGTCAGCGGCCAGGGGGTCAAGGAGCTTCTGTACCACGTCAACGAAATGCTTCAGGGGGTCAGTCAGGAGGTTACGGTGTTTGAGCAGGAGTATTTTCCGGAGCTCTCCGCCTTTGGAGCTTCCGACGAGCCTTATACGGTCAGCTACGATCAGGAGACAGGGGAATATGTGGTGGAAGGCCCCAGAGTGGAAAAAATGCTGGGTTATACCAATTTGGACAGCGAGAAGGGATTCACCTTCTTCCAGAATTTCCTGAAGGAAACGGGAATCCTGAAAGAACTGGAGGAGCTTGGCATAGAGGACGGGGATACCGTGCGCATGTACGGGCTTTCCTTTGATTATTACAAATAAGTGGGGGATGTAAATGACAAGTAAACAGAGAGCTTATTTAAAAAGCCTTGCCAGCAATCTGAATGCAACTTTTCAGGTGGGCAAATCCAGTCTGACACCGGAGCTGACAGGCGCTATTGAGGAATCCTTTCGCAACAACGAACTCCTCAAGGTATCTGTACTGAAAAACTGTATGGACGATCCGGGCGAGATCGCGCAGATGGTTGCGGAGAGAACACATTCTCAGGTGGTTCAGGTCATCGGGAAAAAAATCGTGCTCTATAAACCAGATAAGGACAAGCCAAGGATCGTGCTGCCGAAATAGGGAAGGAGCGGGCTATGCGCAAGATCGGCATTCTGGGGGGAACCTTCAATCCGATTCACACAGGTCACCTGCTGCTGGCGGAATGGGCCATGGAGGCTTTGCTGCTGGAGGAGGTATGGCTCATTCCCACAGGAATATCTTATCGGAAGAGCCAGGCGAATGTACTGCCCGGCGATGAGCGTCTGCAAATGGCCCGGCTGGCCGCCGGTGAGAATGACAGGCTGCGGTGCCTTGATCTGGAGGTTCGGCGCGAGGGCTATACCTATACCTGGGAGACGCTGGAGGAGCTGCGGACGGCAAATCCGGATATGTGTTTCTTTTTTATCCTGGGTGCAGACTGCCTTTTTTCCATAGAGTACTGGAAGAATCCGGAGAAAATTTTTCAATGCTGTACGCTGGCGGCGGCAGTCAGAAATGATGTGCCAAAGGAGGAGATGGAGCAAAAGCGCCATGAACTGCTGGCAAAGTTTGGCGGAGAAATTATCTTACTCCCATTTTTGCATTTTTCCGTCTCATCCTCCGAAATCCGGCGGCGTGTGTCCGAGGGAAACAGTATCCGGTATATGGTGCCGGAAAGTGTGAGAAAATATATAGAAGAAAAGGGATTTTACCGTGAGCAGTACAGGGAATCTGAAAAAATTGAGAAAAAGGATGGAGAAGGTACAGGATCGGAAGCGGTTTGAACATACGGTGGGAGTGGAGTACACGGCTGCTGCGCTTGCCATGTGCCATGGGGCGTCTGTTTCGGACGCAAGGATTGCAGGGCTGCTTCATGACTGTGCAAAATGTCTTTCCGATAGAAGGCAGTTGTCAGTCTGTGAGAAATACGGTATTTCTGTCTCCGGGCTGGAAAAAAGAAATCCTTTTTTACTGCATGCAAAGGTTGGCGCCTGTCTTGCAAGGGAAAAATACGGTGTGGAGAAAGAGGACGTTTTAAATGCCATTCTATACCACACCACAGGCCGGGAGGAAATGAGTCTACTGGAAAAGATCATCTTTGTGGCGGATTATATCGAGCCCGGCAGAAAGAAAGCGTCCAACCTGGAGGAGATCAGGAAGCTTGCCTTTCAGGATCTGGATCAGGCGATGATCAGGATTCTGGAGGATACACTGAGTTACCTGGAGGGTTCCGGCGGGGAGGTGGATCCCATGACGGAAACCACCCTGCGATACTATAAGCCGCAGTGACGGGAGGATTTCGTTTTCAGCATTGAAAATTTTAGAGGATTGAAAAAAGCCACGTTCCCCGGCTGCACCGGAGGAGATTCGAAAACACAGAAATACAGAATGGAGGATATATGGAAAAAGACAGATCACTTGAAATGGCAAAACTTGCGATAACTGCGCTGGAGGACAAGAAAGCGGAGAATATCCGTGTGATTGACATCAGCCAGGTATCTGTGATTGCTGATTATTTCATTATTGCCGGAGGAAACAACCGGAGCCAGATCCAGGCTCTGTGCGATCATGTGGAGCAAACCCTTGGCAGAGCCGGAATGCCTGTGAAACAGATTGAAGGATATGACACGGCAAACTGGGTTTTGCTGGATTTTGGGGATGTGATTGTTCACATTTTTGACAGGGAGAACAGACTTCTCTATGATCTGGAGCGCATCTGGCGGGACGGAAAGCCTGTGACTCTGGAATAAAATGACGGATACAAAAAGCCGGACGGTATGTCAGACATGCCACCCGGCTTTTGTCTGTGCGAAAAAGCGCACACATTCAGATTTTACAAGGATTAAGATGTTGTTTCACTTCGGCTGCCCAGGTGCAGATAGAAGCTGATAAGGTAGAGTCCGCAGATTCCCACAATGGCGTAAATGATTCTGGAAAACCAGGACATATCTCCAAATACAAAGGCCACCAAGTCAAAGCGGAAAATACTAATCAGCAACCAGTTGATTGCACCAATAATTACAATGGTGAGAGCAGTACCGTCCAGATATTTATTTCCCATAGCTACCTCACATTCTGCGCGGCTGTAGAAAGCCGGCTGTATTACTATCTGCAGATTTTCGCATTTTATGCGTTTGTCTGCAAAAATAATATTTTTCAAAAATATTGTATTCCAAACTATATTCTGCAAATTTTCCTTTTTTTGCTGTTCAGGAATTGCAGTATGTGAGATATCTTTTGATGCATGGCTGGTATATGGCTGGTGGGACTTTTCCGCGCAGCCGTATTTTCCGCTCCTGAAAAATCAGCGGAAAAACCGGAGTACGCCGTAAACCTTGCCCAAAATCTGACAGTCTTCCACGATGATGGGATCCATGGTATCGTTCTCCGGCTGCAGGCGAATGTAGCCGTTTTCCTTATAATATGTTTTAACCGTTGCAGAATCGTCGATCAATGCAACGACGATCTCGCCGTTATTAGCCGTTCCGCAGGCGTTTACAAATACCTTGTCGCCGTTTAAAATGCCGGCATTGATCATGGACTCACCGCGCACGTTCAGAATAAAGGATTCCCCCTTTGGAACCATATCGGCGGGAATCGGAAAATAATCCTGAATATTTTCTTCCGCAAGGATGGGCTGTCCGGCTGCTACATTGCCGACCACAGGAATGCTTACCATCTCCGTCCGCACCATCTGAAAGCTGTCGTCGCAGATCTCAATGGCCCTGGGCTTTGTGGGGTCACGGCGGATATAGCCGTTCTTCTCCAGCGTCTCCAGGTGGGAATGTACGGAGGAAGTAGACTTTAAATGTACGGTTTCACAGATCTCCCGGACTGTGGGAGGATATCCCTTTTTCAATATCTCTTCTTTAATATAATCAAGAATTTCCTGCTGTTTCGGTGTGATTTTTCCAGAACCCATATTGTTACCTCCTTTTTTATAGTATCAGTGTAACACAACTGTCTGAAAAAAGCAAACATATATTCCAAAAATATGTTCGATTTTTGTTGACAAACGTTCGTTCCTGTACTATAATCCATTTAAGAACAGATGTTCCGAACGTATGAGTGTGTTGCGGATATGGAAGAACGGTGTTCAGACAGGCGAGATATCAGACAAAAGAACAGGTGAACCAGCAGGCGAAACGGCAGGCGAAACAGCATATGAAACAACAGCGAAACGGCAGATGAACCAACAGGTGAAAAATCAGATGAAACAACAGAGAAAAGAACAGATAAAACAAACTAAACAGGATGAACGGAGAAGGAATACCTGCGGGAATATCCGGAAAATGAGCGACAGAGAGCTTCGGAGCTGCAGACGTGCGATTCGGCTGCGCCGGGCACGCAGGAGAAAGGCCGTTGCGGTGTCCGCCGCAGCCGCAGCTGTCTTCTGCGTGGTACTCACTGCCGCGATTTTCCTCAGCACCATCCGGACCAGCGCAAGCAGCGGCTTCAAGTATTATACAGGGGTTACGGTGGAAGCGGGAGAGAGTCTCTGGGAGATGGCAGAGAGATATATTGACTACAGCATTTACCAAGATAAAAACAGTTATCTTGCAGAGGTGAAACGCATCAATCATCTGGACGAGGATGGAGCGGTTTTTGCGGGACAGCTTCTGGTCTTTCCCTACTATTCCACGGAGTATATCGAGTGAGACCGGAATGCAGGAACAGACATTACTGTTCAGAAACAGACATTGCGGTTTGCCGGGTGGGAACCGGAAGCAAACGAGACATTATAAAAGTACAGTCCTTTGCTTGTCTGAAAGCTCCGGTTCTCAATCGCGGGCCTGCGGCGGGTTTTCCCGCAGGCGAACCGCATTTGCGGCGCTGCGGCGTCGTTCGTCCGCCTGAGCCGCATAGTGTTTTCTGGTGGTATTTACATCTTTGTGTCCCAGCACATCGGCCACCAGATAGATATCGTTCGTCTCGCGATACAGTGCAGTACCATAGGTGCTTCTGAGTTTATGTGGGGTAATTTTTTTCAGGGTTGTCACCCGGGAGGCATATTTTTTGACCAGATTTTCCACGGAACGCACGGCCATTCTCCGGCTCTGAAGTGACAGGAACAGTGCGTTTTCATGTCCTTCCATGGGAATGATATGATTCCGTTCCTCCATGTAATCCAGAAGAGCCGTCTCCACCTCTTCTCCGAAATAAATGACTGCCTCGTAGCCGCCCTTTCGCCGGATTTTGATTCCGCCCACATCAAAATTTACGTCCTGAATATCCAGGCCCACACATTCCGACACACGAATTCCCGTGCCCAGCAGTAAAGTGAGGAGCGCCACGTCCCGCACTCTGGTCTTTTTGTGATATTCCAGTTCTTTTTTGGTGAGTTTTGTGCCGTCCTCCACCTGATCCAACAGAATTGCCACTTCATTAGGCTCCAGCCGGATGATTTCCTTCTCATGCTTTTTCGGCATGGGAACCAGAGAAGCCGGATTGTTTTTGAGCAGCTCGCTCTGGTAGAAGTAGTTATAGAGGCTGCGAAGAGCTGCCAGCTTTCGCTCCTTTCCCCTTTCGTCGTTGGTGATTTCCCTGCCTTCCTTTTCATACAGAGACATATATTCCAGATACTCCTCAATGTCAATGCGTGTCAGCCGATCCAACACTTCCAGAGGGATATCCTTCATTTCCGGCTTTGCACAGACAGGGTTGTGCTCCTGAAGATATTCAAAGAAAAGCCGCAGATCATATGCGTAGGCAAGTCTGGTTCGGCTGGAGGTATATTCCTCAATTCCTCGGAAATAGGTTTTGCAGAAGGAGGGGAGGGTTTCCAGCACGGCACGCATCTTCAGGATGTTTTGTCTGTTTTGCTCCTCGTGATAATTATTTTGTCTGACTGCGGCCATTGTCTGATTCCCAACCTTTCATATTGCTGTTTTGTATTGCGGTAAACATTCTTTCCTTGACTCCCGAATTTTCAAGATTCAGATTTCGCAGAAGATTTTTTACATATTCCCGCTTGGTATGTCCATCTGCCGGGCAGGGACTTTTGACGACAGGAACCTGGTATTTGTTGACAAACCCGACCACGTCTGCCTCGTTCATATACAGCAACGGACGGATGACCGTAAGATTTGTGCGGTTCAGGTAAGTGACGGGAGAAAAGGTGTGAAAACGTCCCTCGAAGATCAGTGACATCAACATGGTCTCCACCACGTCGTCCTTGTGGTGCGCATAGGCAACCTTATTGCAGCCGGCGGCCTGAATTGCCTGATTCAGTGCACCCTTTCTCATTTTTGCACAGAGGGAACAGGGATTTTCTTCCTGACGCTCTTCAAAAACGATCTGGGCTATATCGGTCTTTACGACAGTATATTCTGTTTCCAGGTCTGCGCAGAGAGCCTTTATGGCATCCAATTTCAGATTTTCAAATCCGAGGTCTACGGTGACGGCGTGTATGTCAAAATGTCTGGGATAGAAGCGCCGCAGGCCATGGAGTGCGTAGAGCAGCGTCAGGCTGTCTTTACCGCCGGATATGCCGACGGCGATCCGGTCTCCCTCTTCAATCATTTGATAGTCATCTATTGCCTTGCGCACATAGCTTAATACCTGTTGCAGTTTCATCTTGTCTTACCATGCCTTTCTACAACCTGCCGCCCGAGCCGCAGGCCTCTTCGGGTTTTTCTTTTTCCGGAATATTATCTATATTTTAGCTTTTTCAGCAGGGAAAGACAATAGAAAATTATATTTTGGAAAATTTCGGAGATACTGTGGTTAGGTTCAAAAAAGGAACTTTTCCGTAAGTGAAAAAGAAAGGAAGAAATTACAATGGCAACAGAATTTCAGAACAGCATTACAAAGGATAATCTGATGAGGGCCTTTGCAGGGGAGAGCCAGGCCAGAAACCGTTATACTTTTGCCGCGTCTCAGGCGAAAAAGAACGGAATGTATGTGGTTAGCGCAGTATTTGCCTTTACTGCCTCTCAGGAGAAGGAACATGCGGAGATTTTTTATAACCATCTGCGTGAGATGGCCGGAAAAAATATTTTGATTGACGGAGGCTATCCCGTGGATCTCTCGGACAACGTGGTGGATCTGCTCTCCATGGCTCAGCACAACGAGTATGAAGAACATGACGATGTCTACAAGAACTTCGGAGATAAGGCCAGAGAGGAAGGCTTTGACCAAATTGCAGCTGTCTTTCATCAGATTGCGGAGGTGGAAAAGATTCACGGAGACCGCTTCGGAAGATTTGCTCAGCTTCTGAAAGAGGGACGGTTGTTTGTATCGGATGTGGAAGAGGAATGGATGTGCCTGAACTGTGGATTTGTATTCAGAGGCACCAAAGCGCCTGAAATCTGTCCCGTCTGCAGACACGATCAGGGATATTTTATCCGATTCAACCTTGTTCCTTTTCTTGGAAAGAATTAAGTGCTTCTTTAGGAAATATTTAGCGGAGCAACACTTGTTATCTTGAATAAATCAGTGTATGATAAAAATAGAATATACCAAAGAAAGGAAATAACGGTATGAAATTCAGGATCAACAACAAATACTTCCGCTGGGGGTTGACAGCTTTTCTGGTGGTTTCGGCAGGAATCATTTTTTATTATTTTATGTTTCATGGTTCCAATATTCACTCGGGGGTCAGCACCGTCATCAATATTCTGATGCCCGTGGTGGTGGGAATGGCCATAGCTTATCTGCTCACGCCCGTATTGAATTTTATTGAAACAAAAATCATGCTGCCGTTGTGCAGAAAATGTAAGATCAGGGAATCCGGAAAAAGAAATTCCATTATCAGAGGAGCGGGTATCCTTGTCACGGCTTTTTTGTTTGTGGCATTGATTTATATGATATTCTCCATGCTGATTTCCCAGATTGTGCCCAGTGTACAGAACCTGATCTCCAATTTTGACAATTACACCACAAACTTTACCGTGTGGCTGAACCGGACGCTGGAGGACAATACGGAGCTGAAGGACTATGTGCTCAAAACCGTAGATAAATATTCCGGAGAACTGGAAAAGCTGGTCACGGATATTTTGCCCAACACCATGGAGCTGATCAAGACGGTTTCCCTGAGCGTGATCGGGGTGCTGCATTTTGTGTGGGATTTTGTCATCGGTTTTATCATTTCCATCTATGTTCTGGCAAGCAAGGAACGCTTTGCCGGTCAGGCCAAAAAGATTTCTTACGCGCTTTTTGAGCAGGAGACCGCCAACACACTGATTAAGAATTTCCGCTTTACCCATCAGACCTTTATCGGATTTTTGGGCGGAAAGATTGTGGACTCTATTATCATTGGTATTTTGTGCTTTGTCGGAACCTCCATTATGGGGACGCCATATGCCGCGCTGGTCAGCGTCATCATTGGATTTACCAATATCATACCCTTTTTCGGTCCGTTCCTGGGCGCCGTACCCTGCGCGATTCTGGTGTTCATCGTAGACCCGGTGCATCCGCTGAACTGTGTATACTTTGTCCTTTTCATCCTGGTTCTGCAACAGTTTGACGGTAATATTCTGGGGCCCAAGATTCTTGGGAGCTCCACCGGACTTACCGGTTTCTGGGTGATCTTTGCCATCACCTTTTTCGGAGGGCTGCTTGGAGTTACAGGTATGATTATCGGCGTGCCGATCTTTGCGGTTATCTATGCGGGAATCCGCTCCGGCGTCAATATCCTTCTGCGGAAGAAGGATATGCCCACGGAGACGAAGAAATACGAGACAGTGGACTATGTGGACGAAGAAGGCAGTTTTCACGAAACGATTCCGGAAGAAAAACATGAGAAATCTTCCCGGAAGGAAGCAGGTTTTCTGAGAAAAAAGATTGAAGCTGTGAAAAACAGTCGGAAGGAAAATACGGATGAGGTTTCTGATTCAGAGAGTAAATAAGGCGAAAGTAGAAGTGGACGGCGAGACGGTGGGAAGTATCGGAAAGGGCTTTCTGGTACTGATCGGCATTTCGGGAACCGATAACACGGCAGTAGCAGATAAAATGATAAAGAAGCTGACGGGTCTGCGCATCTTTGAGGACGAGAACGGAAAGACAAATCTGGACCTGAAGGCTGTAGGCGGGCAGCTCCTGCTGATTTCCCAGTTTACCCTTTATGCGGACTGCCGCAGGGGAAACAGGCCTTCCTTTACGGATGCAGGAGCGCCTGACAAGGCTGAGCAGCTTTATCACTACATCATTGAGGGCTGCCGGAGGGAAATTGAGGTGGTGGAAGAGGGACGCTTCGGGGCGGAAATGAAGGTTTCTCTGGTGAACAACGGACCCTTTACGGTGTTTCTGGACTCCGCCGAAATCTGTCATTAACCTATCGTGCATATCTTACCATATTATACTGCAAAGTATGACTTAATTTGGTATTTTCAAACACAAACGGATATGCTATGCTTAATTCACACAGCAGAAGGATTTACCGGCTGCTGTGTGAAATTTTACTTACAACAGGCATATAAAGGAAATTTCTTTTTATTATGCCAATACATGGAAGAGAGATCTTCCACAGAGAAAACGGAGGGAGATACTTATGGGACAGATCATTGCAGGTGCAGTGGCAGCTATCGTCATTTTAGTGGTGCTGATCTTTATGGCGGGCTATGTAAAAGCGTCACCGGACACAGCGGTCATCATTTCGGGCCTGAGAAAGAATCCGAAGGTGCTGATCGGTAAAGCCGGAATCAAGATTCCATTCCTTGAGAGAAAGGATGAACTGAATCTTCAGCTGATTCCAATCGACGTAAAGACGTCCAACGCCGTTCCTACAGCGGACTACATCAACATCAATGTTGACGCTACCGTCAATGTCAAGATCAGCGACAATGAGGAGCGCTTGAAACTTGCCGCACAGAACTTTCTGAATAAAAACGCGGAGTATATAGGCCGCGTGGCGAGAGAGGTTCTGGAAGGCAACGTGCGTGAGATCGTGGGAAAGATGGCTCTGGAGGAAATGGTTTCCGATCGGCAGAAATTTGCTTTTCTTGTAAAGGAGAACGCGGAACCTGATCTGGCTGCCATGGGATTGGATATCATCAGCTTTAATGTACAGAATTTTGTGGACGGCAACGGTGTCATTGAAAATCTGGGTGTAGACAATATTGTTAAGATTCAGAAGAACGCCGCAATTTCAAGGGCGGAGAGTGAAAAGGAAATCGCCAAGGCTCAGGCTCATGCAAAACGTGAGGCAAACGAGGCGGAGGTGAATGCGGAATCTGAGATCGCTAAGAAAAAGAATGAACTTGCCATTCAGAAGGCGGAGCTGAAACGAGAGGCTGACATTAAGCAGGCCGAGGCGGATGCTGCCTATAAGATTCAGGAAGAAGAGCAGCGTAAGACTGTGGAGATTACCACCGCAGATGCAAACATTGCAAAACAGGAGAAGGAAATTCTCTTAAAACAGCGCGAAGCGGAGGTAATGGAACAAGCCCTTGACGCACAGGTTAAGAAAAAGGCTGAGGCCGATAAGTTTGCAAAACAACAGCTTGCAGACGCCCAGCTGTACGAGCGTCAGCGGGAAGCCGAGGCGAAGAAGTTCGAGACGGAAAAAGAGGCCGAGGCAATGAAGGCACAGGCTGAGGCAAAGAAATTCACCATGGAGCAGGAGGCAGAGGGTATCCGCACAAGGGGTCTGGCCGAGGCGGAAGCAATCCGTGCAAAAGCCGTGGCTGAGGCGGAAGGTATTGAGAAGAAGGCCGAGGCCATGGCAAAGATGGGAGAGGCGGCCGTTCTGGAAATGTACTTTAAGGCGCTGCCCGAGGTGGTTAAGAATGCTGCTGAACCTCTTAACAGTGTAGACAAAATTACAATGTACGGAGAGGGAAATTCCTCCAAGCTCATGAAGGATATCATGGGAACTGTTGTTCAGGTGACGGATGGTCTGAAGGAATCCACCGGGGTGGATCTGCAGGCAGTTCTGTCAGGCTTCCTTGCCGGGAAAGTGGCAACGGCGGGACAACAGCCTGAGTATAATTCTGAAAACTAAGCAAATAGAGAAAACAGGGTCAGCATATGCAATGCATGGCTGCCCTGTTTTTTTTCATATAAAACGTACTTATAAAAATATATTGTAAGCAGCAGGCAAATATTTTATAATAGAGAATACATAGAGGGCATTAGCTCTGGAAGATGGACTGTTTCAGGCAGTTTGATTTCTGTTCCGAAAAGGGAGTTATTCTAAGATGGGAGGGGGAACTTTAAGGATGAAAAAGTATCTGAGGTATATATTACCGGTTGCTATAGTGGGAATCGTTTTCTTAATGGTCTATGTCTACAGAGGGTTTCATCAGAAAGATCTTGCCACCTGGATGGTTGGACAGACAGACGAAGATCATTACCCTGATTGGGAAGAGGATGTTGAGATTCTGGAAGCTGAAAGAAATATTCTGAAAGAGGATCATTTATTCTTTTCCAAGGTATATTTCATAAAGCGTTCTGACAGTTATCAAATTCGTTTTCGGATTGCTTACAGTGTTCCGTTTTTACGCAGCAGTCTGTTTGAGGATCTGGATTGGGTGAAACTGGAGGATTCTGACGGGAATGATTATACGGAGTACCTGACGGTTTATTCTTCCAGAATCGCAGGGCTGAATTGCGTCAACGCGACACTGGTCATGGATGAGGAAATTTATTCTGCATTGTCAGGCGGTATATTAAATGTTTCTGCGGTATGTACAGAAGGTGGACTGAATGGAAATGAAAACAGTTATGCCAACTGTCAGGTAGAAATTTTGGTTCCCGAGAGGAACAAAGACAATTTTAACGAATAGTTTACAACTATTCGTTAAAGTTGTCTTTTGCGCATAGTTTAATCTCTGCTTCTACAGACCGTATGCTGTCTTCTACAGCCCATACTCCGCAAAGAAATAGGCGGCCATCTGTGCTCTGGAACTGAAGGGTTCCGTCTCAAGCAGGTATTTGACTTCCTCCCGGGAATAGAATCTGGCTTCAATTTGTTCGTTGTCCGAGGTGTGATCCTCCAGAGAACCGTCCACATCCACAAAGGCGTTGTAGACGGAAGTATCCGTAATTGCCACGGCGGCAAAGGACGGAGGAAGAATTTTCCTGATCTGTTTGACCGTGAGTCCTGTTTCCTCAAACAATTCCCGCCGGATACATTCCTCTATGCTTTCTCCGGGTTCTATCATTCCGGCGCAGAGATTGTAGACGTACTTGTTGACACCCATGCGGAACTCGTGCAGAAGAAGAAGCTTCCCCTGGCACAGGGCTACTATGGATACTCCGCTGGCTCCGCCGCCCACATCCTCGATGCCGCTCAGATCGCGCCTGCTGACGATTTCGTATTTCTTTTCTCTGCCGGCCTTATTCAGATAGGTGATCTCATAATTTTTCAGATATTTTCCATCTCTTACCTTTTCAAAACGAATGAATTCCATGATAGTAATCTCCTGTTTTATTTTGTCCTCAACTGTTCCCAGAGAGGTTTTGTTGTCTTCTTCCGTGTGATCTCCACCAGCCCCAGGGATGTCATATCCACTACGGTGGTCTTCACCTTGTCCTTTTTCACAAGCTCTCTCAACCGAGTCAAAAGTTCCTGACAGTGCGGCCACTCTTCCATGTTGATAAAATCAGCCACAATTATACCGGAAAGATTGCGCAGCTTAAGCTGCAGGGCAATCTCCTCCGCCGCCTCCAGGTTGATTTTCAGGGCGGTCTCCTCTTCCGCTTTGTTTCTGGCCTCATATTTGCCCGAATTCACGTCGATTACCGTCAGGGCTTCCGTTGGCTGGATCACGAGATAGCCGCCCGATTTGAGCCATACACGCTCGTTCAGAGCCGTCTCCAGCCTGCTGTCGAGACTGTACAGCCGGTTCAGCGGAAGCAGGTTATCCTGATAAAGCCGCACCGGCATTTCCGGCATATGTTCTGCCGCGTAGTGTTTCAGGCGGTCAAATGTGGCCTGGTCGTCTGTCAGCAGCTCCGTAAACTCTCCGGGGGAAAAGCTGTTGAAAATACCGGATAACCTGTTGTCCGCATCCCGCAGGCAGCTGAAGCAGGTACGATGGGCGGCGCTGCGAAAAAGGCAGTGGAATTCTTCCAGAAGGTGATCAAACTGATTTTGGAGCAGCTCCTGTGGACTCTCGCTCTCCAACAGCTCTGCCGCCCGGGTTCTGACTACCAGACCTGTGGAAGGCAGTGCAGGCAGCTCCTTTTCGTCCTCCTGAATCTTCAGTTGCCGGCTGCTGTCTATGATGCCTTGAGCGGTGAGGATTTCCGCCAGCCTTTTCTTCTGTTCCTTGTCCAGCTTGGCGGAAAATCCGGTTTTGCTTGAGCCCAGGGACAGGGCAAAATAATCGTTGGATAAGGAGATATGTGCGGTGACGGAGGGCTGTTTGCTCTTCTGCGCGTCTCTTGTGACCTGCACGGGAAGTTCGTCTCCCGCAAGGAGGCGGCCGTCAAATTTTCGATTCAGGAGAAAGGGATGTTCCGCCTCCCGAAACGGCAGAAAGCAGATCTCGCCATTTCCGATTTCCACAAAGCAGGCGTCTATGTTTTTGGTCACATCCCTTACTCTGGCAAGATAGACGGAGCCGATTTTGCTGTTTTCCGGAAAGGCGGCGGCCAGGAGCCGATTTTCCCGCAGCAGAAAAACACCGCTCTTGTTCCGGTAATCGGTGAAAATCAATTTTCCGCCGTCTGTATTTCGTAGAGCCCTGTCGTTTTCCGGAAGGGATACACCGGAGCCGGAACCGATGCCCCGGCTCATCTTACGGTCTCCATGTCTGTCAGCTTTTCGTCTTCCCGGAGGAAATCCGCCTCTTCGGGAAGGCGGTCGCTTGTGGAAGAAGCGGCGCTCTCCGTTTCTGCAGGCAGTTTATCGCTTCCGATCTCACCCAGCGATGTGAGGACAGGGGCTTCTCCGGTTCCGGTGTTGGTGTAGAGATCTTCTCTGGTAATCAGGAGCGCATTTTCCAGCAGGGTTTGGCCACAGTTTTCCAGAAAGGCTCCAATGACCTGAGCCGGTTTGATATTTCCGGCGCTGGAGGCATCCAGCAGCATGTGAAATGCACTTCCGTCCCAGGACAGCTCATAGATTCCCTGTCTCAGATTCAGTTCTCTGACCCCCTTTTTGGTTTCCTTTTGCCAGGGAATCTGTTCCCTGGCAAGAAAGTCCGGCAGAGCCTGTGTGATGTGGAAGGCGGGTTCTCTTCCCTGTCGGAAACGGACGGTGTATGCCGCTGCCGCCACGCTGGCCATGGCATTTCCGGCGTTGTCCGGCAGAACCTTTACCGATGTGATCTCAATGCCGTCCGCACCGGCCCGGTTCAGGCGTTCCATGGCATTCTCGCAGGATATGAGGGAATGCACCTCAATATCCATATATTCGCCGTTACTTTCCATTCCCACGCCAAGGGGGGAGGCAAATGTCATGATCTGATGAGGACTGTAGCCCCCGGTGTAAGCCACATCCAGACCGGCTCTGCGGATGGCCTTCTGAAAATAGCGCATCACATCCAAATGCCCGATAAATCGAATGGGACCGTATTTTTTAAATTTAACTCGCAGTTTCATTGGGTTTTGCTCACTCCTCTCCCCTGGATTCAAAGCAGATGCCGCCGCCGAATCTGGCCGCGCCGCAGCCCTGGCACTTCAGCCTGCAGTTTTCGGAAGTTTCCTCCCGTTTTGCTTTTTCCCACTCTTTCCAAAGATGTTCTCTGGTTACGCCGCAGTCGATGAAGTCCCAGGGAAGGATCTCATTCAGGGGACGCTCCCTGTGGGTGTAAAAGTCAACGGAAAGTCCGCATTCTTTCAGGGTATCCACCCACCTGTCATTGTCGTAATATTCACTCCAGGCGTCATAAAAGCTGCCCTTTTCATAGACCCGCCGTATGACCTGGCAGAGCCGTCTGTCACCTCTTGCCAGAACCCCTTCCAGGACGCTGGCGTCGGCTTCGTGCCAGTTGTACTTGATACTCTTCTGGTTCAGCTGTTCGGAGATCGCCCCCCTGGTCTGATAAGCCTTTTCGATAAATTCTTCCTTGGTACATTGTTCCGCCCACTGGAAGGGAGTAAAAGGCTTTGGAACAAAGAAGGAGGTGCTTGCCACAATCTGAACCCTGCCGTTGGTTCGTTTTTCCTTTGGAACCGTCTCGAAAAAGGTAGCGGCTATCTTGTTGGAGAGCTCTGCTATCCCCCGGATATCTTCTTCCGTCTCGGTGGGCAGGCCCAGCATAAAATACAGCTTGACCCTGGTCCAGCCGCCTTCAAAGGCAAGGGCTGCTCCCTTCAGGATGGCCTCCTCGGTGAGCCCCTTGTTGATGACGTTTCTCAGGCGCTGGCTTCCTGCCTCCGGCGCAAAGGTCAGGCTGGATTTCCGTACATCCTGTACCTTGCTCATGACATCCAGAGAAAAGGCGTCGATCCGGAGGGAGGGCAGAGAGATATTGATCTGCTGTCTGCCGCATTCCCGGATCAGGAAGTCGATGAGCTCGGGCAGTCTGCTGTAATCACTGGAACTCAGAGAGCTCAGGGAAATCTCTTCATGTCCGGTGTTTCTCAGCATCTCCATGGCCCATTGCTTCAGGGTTTCCACATCCCTTTCCCGGACGGGACGATAGAGCTGTCCGGCCTGGCAGAAGCGGCAGCCCCGGATACAGCCCCGCTGAATCTCCAGAACCACCCTGTCCTGAGTAACCTTGATAAAGGGCACCACGGGCTTCATGGGATAATAGGTATTGGTCACATCCATTTGGATTTCTTTTGTGACAGTGGCGGGAATGCCCTCTTCAATGGGAAGAAAGCTTTTTATGACGCCGTTCTCCCCATAAGTCACTTCATAGAAAGAAGGCGCATATATGCCGGGAAGCTTTGCGGCGCGGCGGAGGAATTCTCTTCGTCCCGCATGTTCCCGTCTGCATTCACTGTATAGGTTCAGTAGATTCCGATACTGGGTCTCTCCCTCACCGATGTAAAAGAGGTCGAAAAAATCGGCCAGCGGCTCGGGATTGTAGGTGCAGGGGCCGCCGCCGATGACAATGGGACAGTCCTCCCCCCGCTCTGCGGCGTTTAAGGGAATCTGTGCCAGGTCAAGCACCTGCAGAATATTGGTGTAGCACATTTCATACTGTATCGTAATGCCCAGAAAATCAAAATTTTTCACCGGATCCTGAGACTCCAGCGCGAAGAGAGGAATCTCTTCTTTTCGCATGATGTGGTCCAGATCCCGCCAGGGGGAGTATACCCGCTCACACCACACGTCCTCCCAGGAGTTGAGCATATCGTAGAGAATCTGAATGCCCAGATGGGACATGCCGATCTCATATACGTCCGGGAAACAGAAGGCAAACCGGATCTCCACCTCGTGGGGATCCTTCATCACGGCGTTTACCTCGCCTCCGATATAACGTGCCGGTTTTTCCACACGCATCAGTATGTCATCACTTAACGCCAGAGTCCGCTTGTGTGGTGTCATTTCTTTTTCTCCTCTCAGATTCGGTTCTTATCTTATTTCAAAATTTTCGTACATTAGACGTCCGAAGAACGTCCGGCGCAGGCATCCTGCATTCCGCGGACGTCCTGTCGCGTCGGCTTTTCCGCAGAGTAGCGGGCTTTCTCGTAGTACGCTGCCATTCCGTGCAGATTCAGCTGTTTTTCGCTGTCTCTGGCAGTGAGGAAAGGCAGTTTTGCCGCTTCGGCAGGTTCCGCGGCACAGGCCAGCAGCTTCTTTCGGTACAGCTTTCGGATTTTTATCTCAGGGCTCAGAAAACCTGAGAAGGCTTTGCTCCGTGCCTTCCGCTGCCGCACCGGCAGACATTTTTCCCGCAGATCTTCGGAGGCTTCTTCCACAGTCGTCTTCTTTCCGGCAAAGTCGTCGGAAAAGCGTTCCCGGATATAGCCTGCCAGAAAAATTAGAAGCCGGACAATTCCATAGAGAAGCCCCAGGAGGATTGCCGCGGCGATAACCAGCTCCAAAATCTTCCAGAGCCAGAAAGGCTCTTCTGCCGTTGGCAGTAAGGGCGTCTCTCCCACTGTGGGAAAAACCGGCTGTTCCTGGAGATATTCCGACTGACTGCCATCCTTTGGGGAAAACAGGGAAAAGAACGCCCGCAGCAAAGCAAGCATGCCTCTTTTTATCAGAACGGCAATCTCCTCCAGCCAGGACAGATTGACACTCAAAAGCATGACCAGGGCACATAACAGCGAATAGCCCAATACAGGCGGAAGCCCGGAGCGCAGGATTTCGGCGGCGGGCAGCGAACCCACGGTGGTTCTGTGCTGTTCCAGAAATTCCTGATAGCTCTCCAGATAACAGACGATATTGTACAGGGCAAGACAGCCGATCAGCGGGAAAAAGTAAAAGCGGTCCCAATCCGGGCGGCCCTGAAAATGGTTCAGCAGAAAAGAAGCTGCGGCAGCCGCCACCATCAGGGCGGGGGAAAAGGCCGAGGTGGCGGAAGGGGCTTCACGCTCCTTCAGACGGATGGAGAAGGAGCTGATCAGGCAGTAGGCCGTATAGAAAATGCAGAGTATACGACTGCAGATGTCCGCTGTCGGAATCAGGAGCGCCAGTACAAGGAGAACCAGATGCAATCCGCAGAAACCCGCAAATCTCCTCTGACGCCTGCGGATCAGAAAGCAGAGAAAGGGAAGCAGTCCCACAAGCGCCCACATGCTCCAGTCCGGTTTCCCACTGCCCGTCAACCCTGCCATGAGCCCCATAAGGGTCATGGCAGGCAGGAAAAGAACCCAGTGATTCAGCTGCATGGTCAGGAATTCAATTGTCAGGATAAGCCTCCGGCTGTTCATGGATGAGTATTCCTCCAACAATAAATTAGTGCTCACAGGCTGTGGACAGTCCGGATTTGCTTTTCCAGGCCCAGGGGCAGATCGGGACAGCAGCCCTGAACCGGATAGAACCAGACAAAATCCCTTCCGGCGGCCTGATAGCGCTTCAGGAGAAGGACAAAATCCTCGTACTGATTGGGCGCTACAAAACAGGTCAGCACACTGCCGTCCCCGGAAAACAGAAGCTCTTCAAAGGCCCCGGGAAAGCTGACGGGTTCCCTGGCGGTATCCACTCTTGCCAGTGCCCGACAGATCGCATCCAGCTGGCCCTCTCCCGCTCTGGCGGGAATCGACACATGCTTTCCGGTCAGTATGTCAACCCCGTTTCCGAAGCAGGATACCTGCATACCCTGTCCGAGAAACCAGGAACACAGTCCTGCAACGATGCGGAAGGAAAGCTCCACGCAGTCCTCCTTCTTCATAATGTTGTTGTCCTGTATGTTGAAAAAGATCCGCACGCTCTTCAGGGAGGTGTAATTTTTCTGATTGACCTTCAGATCCCCTGTTCTTGCGGTAGCCTTCCAGTTGATGCTCCGCATGTCGTCGGAGGGCTGATAATCCCGGATGCCCCGGTATTCAAAGGGATCCTCCAGAAGCCGCTGCCTTGTCAGCACCTCTCCGTTCAGGCTCATCAGAGTGCGCCTCAGTTCCTCGCTTATCCACGGCCTGGGATAGACATAGATTTCCGTCTTCAGGGGCACTTCCGCGATCATCCGGCCTGTCATCAGCAGATCCGATGCCACCAGGCTGGCGGCATCCACCGTGTAATATCCCCGCCTGCCGCAGGTGAAGCGCAGGGTTCGGGTCACCTTTTCCCGGCTGCCCACCCGGAAGACATCGCTGCGGTAAAATTGATCCGTGATCCGGGCCCCCTGTCCGTCCTGGAAATGCAGGTTCCGGTCCGTCCGGAATTTGACGGTCAGCATGGCAAGGGGAAGCCGTTTCCGGTTTTCGATGATTTCCTTCAATTCTCCCTGACTGCCCTCAAACAGGTGCTCCGGAGAGAAATGAATCTCTATGTGAAGCCCGCGGCGCCACAATTTTTCATAGATCAGCTTCTGAGCTAAAATCAGCAGGAAGAACAGAAGTCCGATACACAGCAGACGTATCATAGGGAAAAATCCTCCGTGGGCACTGTTGTGCTTTCCACAATCTGTCTTACCAAACCCCGTGCGGTTTCCGTCCCGCCCGCACCGTAGCCCAGCATGATTCTGTGTGAGAGAACCGGAACCGCCAAAGCCCTGACGTCGTCGGGAATAACGTGGCCCCGTCCCTGCAGGCAGGCGTAGGCCTTGGCGCATTTTAACAACGCAAGTGTGCCTCTGGGACTGACGCCGGCCAGAATCTGCTCTCCCGCTCTCGTAGCGGACACAATATCCACGATATATTCCAGAATGCACCGGTGTACAAAGACGGCTCCGGCCTCCTCCTTTGCCGCCGCAAGCGCCTCCGGCGTCAGCGACGGGGAGAGCCTAGTCAGGGGATCCTCCCTTGCGTACCGTTCCAGAATGGAGATCTCTTCCTGCCTGGACGGCAGTCCCATGGAGAGCTTCATGGTAAAACGATCCAGCTGAGCCTCCGGCAGAGGAAAGGTTCCCGCCGTCTCCACCGGATTCTGGGTGGCGATCACAAAGAAAGGGCTGCCGGGCACATGACTTTCCCCGTCGATGGTGACCTGCCTTTCCTCCATACATTCCAGCAGCCCGGCCTGGGTTCTGGGGGTGGCGCGGTTGAGCTCGTCGGCCAGAAAAATATTGGTGAAAACAGGCCCCCTGCGGAGCACAAATTCGTTTTCGCGGCGGTCAAAAATATTCATTCCCGTGATATCTCCGGGCAGAAGATCCGGTGTGAACTGTACTCTGGAAAACTTCAGATTTACGGTCTTTGCCAGAGCCTTTGCCAGCTTTGTCTTTCCGGTGCCTGGAACATCTTCCAAAAGCACATGACCATCTGCCAGCAGCGCCGTCAGAAGCAGACGGACGGTCTCCTCCTTTCCGACGATCACCTTACCGATTTGAGATAAGGCCGTTTCACACAACAGCTTTCCCTTTTCCATGCGTTTGCTTTCCCCTCTCTCGTTTTCCTCCTGCCGCAATAAGATTATTCTATCATAGGGAGGCGGTTAATGCAAATCAGGTTCTGTCCCAGTGTCCTTTTTCATAACATGTAGTAAGCTTTTTTACGAGGATATGAGCAGCATGAGCAATGTATCTACAGAGCAGAGGCTGCGGCTTGTACAGCAGGTCCGCTCTCGCTACAATGAAAACAGATATGATATGTACAACAGAGAAAGGATTCTGTACGGCAGAGCGTCCTACCCGGAGGAGCTGGAGCCTGGAGATCAGGCCGTGGCGGGCATGGGGCCCATGGATCCGTCCATGCCCGTCTCCACCTTCCGGCTGCGGCTTTTGCTTGCGGTGCTGCTGTTTGCCGCAGTGGTGGCCATGGATATCAACCAGATCAACGTGTCCGGCGTGACGGCGGAAAAAATCATAGAGGCCATCTCCATGGATTATGAAGATAAAATCGATGAATGGGTGGCCGCGTTCTCTCTTGGGAAATAAAGCCGCCCGTTACATGTTTCGGAGTCTGCCGGTACGCTTTGGCCGTCACAGCGTACCGCAAAGATAAGCGAAGGCGTTCAGAAGATTCTGCTGTTTTCCCGCCAGGAAATAATAATCCTGCTGTGCCGCAGTCTCGGAGGAAAGCGGTTCCATGCACAGCCAGGAGCCGTAGGCGGGAATGTCGCAGCAGATCACATTTCCCAGGGTGGCCGGAAGGATTCCGTAGCCTCTGTCCGAGAGAAGGAACGGAAGCATTGTTCCGTCCGAGATATAGAAGGCGCTGCCGCACAGCTTCAGAGCATCCTGTCCCTCTGGAGCTCTGGCAAACAGTTGTTCTTTCTTCTGCCGTTCCCAGAAGAGCCAGTTCCGGTTTTCCTCCAGCTGGCGGCTCCCCGTCTTTTTTTCCGCCAGAAGCAGATTCCCTTTTCCGTCCAGGAAGGAAATTGCTCCGGTGGCCTTTTCCACCAGCACCGTCACCTCGCCCGTTGAGAGTTCCAGCACTTTTGTGCTGTCCCGGTATCGCCAGTTTTTTTCCGTCCGGCTGACGGTGATCAGTGGATGGATGCCGTCCGTAATTTTTGAGCCTCTGGAGAAGGTCATCCGGAGGATGTTGCCGCTCATGGGGCTGATACGCAATGTGCCGTACTGACTCTGAAGGTACAGTCCGTCCGCCTGCCTGGAGGCCCAGCGGATACCGAGGCTGATTTTTGCGTGTCCGGGGCAGCGCAGCTTTTCCGTGGCGGGCATGTCTCCAAAGGAAATCCCGGCCGCCTGGGACGATGCGGCGCTTATTTTTTCGGGAGGGGCGGCAGGCCGGGAAGCCTTTTCCGGGTACTTTGGCGTGTGAATGATCACATTGGATGAAGCCTTGGCCCGATGGCGGTTTCCGGGGGCTCCGGGAAGTCTTGTCCCGGAGGCCGGTGACTGTCCGGTTCCCGGAAGTTCGGCGTTCCTTTTTCCGGCACCGCACCGGAGGGTAGAGACGGCGCTGTCCTTGGTGTTTTCGGTTTTTGGACTGTCGCCCCTTCTCTGGTCTTCCGTACTTTTCCGCCCAGCGTCCAGGGACGTCAGAGGCCTGTCCGGCACAGGGTCTGCAATGAGCCCGGTCAGACTGTCGCGGTAGAGTACATGAAGCTCATGCAGGGCGCGTGTGGCGGCTACATAGAGCAGTTTGGCATCCCCGTCGTCCACGGGATAATCCTCCCTGGTGGGATTCCAGATCAGAACCGTGTCAAACTCCAGTCCCTTGGTGTATTCCACCGGGAGCACCATGATACCGCTGCCGAAATCCGCCTTTTCCAGATCGCTTTCCAGAATGGGGATAAGCTTTGACAAAAGAGCTGCCGTCCGCTGCGCCGCGCTTCCGTCCCGGCAGACAACGGCGATGGTATCGTATCCTGCAGACTGCCAGTCCCGGCAGATTTCCGCCGCCCGCTTTGCAAGCATATCTTCCGAAGCATCCTTACAGGCTTCCAGTGCAACTGCCTTTCCGTGCCGGATGATGGGTTCCACCGGATAGATGGGAAAGCTGCCGTGGCGCAGGATGTCGGTTGCAAAATCGGATATCTCCACAGTGTTCCGGTAACTTTTTTTCAGCAGACCGAAGGAGTCCATGGGATTCGGAAGAATCAGCCTGCGAAGCGCCTCCCAGTCTCCCAGACCGTAGCCGAAGTGAATGTTCTGGGAGACGTCGCCCATGATGGTATAGGTGCAGTCTCTGATGCAGGCGTGCAGAACCCGATAGGCCATCATGCCGAAGTCCTGGGCTTCGTCGATGACAATGTGGTGAGCCTCGCTGATCACCTCTGTCTCCTTCACCCACTTATAGAGCAAGGCCAGGGCTGCCAGGTCATAAACGTCAAAGGCGTCTGTGGGAGACTCAACGTTCAGACCCTTTCTGCGCTGTCCCTCCAGGAAATCCTCATACAGTTCATAGATGGTCCTTTTCCACTTCCCGGGCCCGTAGTAGCCCCGATATGCCCTCAGAATGGCCTTTTTCTCCTCCTCCGTGTATTTCACGCCCTTGCCCAGAAATTCGTCCCTGATCTTGACAATCAGCCTGTCATTCAGCATGTTGATCTTGCTCTGGATGGATACCGTAGGATTCCCGGCCACATAGCGTTCCACGGCTTCTTTCTCCACCAGCTTTACGGGTCTGGAGGGAATCCCGGCCTTCCTGTCTTCCTCCCGCCGGTCATAGATACCGTTTTTTCCGTCCTGCAGTCCTTCCACGAACTGGCGGGGCTCCAGCCAGACGTTGTCACGCCGGATGGTTTTGAGTTCCAGCCTTCGGATAAAAGCCTCCAGGTCCAGGAACCATTCCTCTGTCCCCTTCACAAAGGGCGGTTTGCCGGAAACAGGCTTCACACGATACTTCTTTTCATCCCAGTCTTCATACAATAGCCGGGTGAAAAGCTGTTCCATGGTCATCTGCTTTACCCCGTAGACATCCAGGTCGGGGAGCACCCCCGTGATATAATTCAGCAGAATGCGGTTGCTGCCCACGATGTAAAAATCCTCCGGGCGGAAGCGTTCCTTATAATTGTAGAGAATATAGGAGATGCGGTGCATGGCTACGGTGGTTTTACCGGAGCCTGCCACGCCCTGGACGATGACATTGTGGTAGGGGGACTTGCGGATGATCTCGTTCTGTTCCTTCTGGATGGTGGCTACGATCTCTCCCAGCACTGCCTCCTTGTTTTTTGACAGGTACTTCATCAGCAGATCGTCGTTGGCGATGACCTCCGTGTCAAAATAATCTCTCAGCTGTCCCTCTTCTATCTCGTAGGTGCGCTTCAGCTGCAGATCAATGGGCAGTTCCCTGCCGCCCGGAGCCGTGTAGCTGCACTTTCCCAGTCCGTTTTCGTAGTAGGCGTTGGCAACCGGCGCTCTCCAGTCGATCACGATCCAATTCGTGTTGTCCCTGGAAATGCCGCCCTTGCCGATATACAGGGATTCTTCCTTGCCCAGGGTCTCGTCCCGAAAGATAATTCTGCCGAAATAAGGCTTGGAGCGGGCACGTTCATTCCGCTGCAGAGCTCTTTTCATGTGATCGTTCATGGTGATGGTGTTGTTTAAAAGGGTCCAGAGCTCCACATCGTTGTCGTGGTAATGTTCCAGCATCTCGTCGATCTGAGCCTGCATACGGGCAACCTCACTGCCATAATTTTCCAGATTGTTCTCCACCACCTTTAGGGTGTCCTTCAGATATTGTTTTTCAGATTCTCTGTCTGTATGGTCCATACGCACCTCCTGATTTTTCTGTCTGGTTTGGCCGAACCATAATTACAGTATATAGAAAAATGAAAATTTTACTAGACTTTTTTTTCCTGATATGGTATAGTGTTATATAGAGTTGTGCCTGAAAAAAGCTGCCGTTTGTCGGCAGCTTTTTGACGTTATTCCGAATGTTACCGTACTTCCGTTTTCATATTCTGCCTCATGTCTCATTGAGGAAGGCAGATCTCACTGACGGTTGGCAAGTTCTGACGTGATTTCCTCCCAGCCGATCTCCTTTTCCACCATCAGAACCATCATATGATACAGGAAATCACTCATTTCATACTTTACTTCGTTTGGATTGGGATTTTTGGCGGCGATCACGATCTCCGTGGCCTCCTCGCCCAGCTTCTTCAGGATCTTGTCAATTCCTTTGTCAAACAGATAGTTGGTGTAGGAGCCCTCCTTGGGATGTGCCTTTCTGTCCCGGATCACATCCAGAACCTCCTGAAAGACGGTCAGCGGATTTTCGGTCTCCTCATAATCTTTCTTTGTGATCTCATGGAAAAAGCAGCTTTTTGCCCCCGTATGACAGGCCGCTCCCACCTGTGACACTCTGGCTAAAATGGTATCCATATCACAGTCTGCGGTAAGGCTCTTTACATATTGATAGTGTCCGCTGGTCTTTCCCTTCACCCAGAGCTCGTTTCTGCTCCTGCTGAAGTAGGTCATCTTGCCGGTGGAAATGGTCTGTTCGTAAGCTTCCTCGTTCATATAGGCAACCATCAGCACCTCCCTTGTGCGGTAATCCTGCACTACCACGGGCACCATGCCGTCGCTGTTTTTCCGGAAATCCTTCCACTTGTAAGCGGCCTCAAAGGTCTCTACCTGGATGCCGTTTTCCCTGCACAGCCCCTTCAGGGGCAGAATATCCCGGTAATTGTCGTTGATGGTATTGCCGGTGACGCCGCAGACCTGGTCGTAGGCAAAGATCTCCATCAGCTTGTTCAGTGCGATCCGGTTGATCTGTACATAGAAGGGCAGGTCGAGTATCTCCTCCGTCTCCCGGATCTGATGGGGGTTCAGCAGAAGCATTGCGGATACGCATTTCTCCACAAGATCCCGGTTTGCGGTCAGCACCGCCGGATCGTTGTAGGAGACGAGAAGCCGTTCTCTTCCGAACCGCAGGGACACTTCCTGGGCCAGGGCAATGTTTTCTTCTTTTTCAAAGTCCAGGACAACCCGTCTGCAGCCCGCATAAAACAGCTTTTTTATGTCCTCCGGGCGTCTGATGTTTCCGGCTCCGATGACGTCCATCTCAGCCAGGGCACAGATCTCCTTTATCCGATCCAGCGCGGTCTCATGCTCCGCGTCTCCCTCGGAAAGGTCGAACACAATAAGCTCATCGGCATTGTTTTCGTTGTACAGACGCACCAGACGCAAGGGATCCGTCTCCACCACAAAAGGGTCGGAAAGACTTTTTACCGCATGCTCATTGAGCAGATAAATACAGGGTACAAATTTCTTTACAATCATAGTTCCTCTCTTCTGTCTCGTAACTGTTTCCGGACGGCTACAGGCTTCCCTTCGTGCTCAGCACGCCTTCTATGCGGGAATCGGGGCGAACGGCGGCTTCCAAGGCCCTGGCAAATGCCTTGAACATGGCCTCGATCAGGTGATGGGCGTTCAAGCCGTCCAGCTTTTTTAAGTGCAGATTCATTCCTGCGCTGTAGGACACCGCGTAAAAAAATTCCCGGACAAGCTCTGTCTCCAGCGCTCCCACCCGCTCCACGGGAAAGCAGCAATCAAAGTTCAGATAAGGTCTGCCGCACAGATCCACCGCGCAGAGAATCAGGGCGTCGTCCATGGGAAGAATTGCCGAGCCATAGCGGCAGATGCCCCTTTTGTCTCCCACCGCCTCCGCGATGGCCTGTCCCAGCACGATTCCGGTATCCTCCACGGTGTGGTGGCCGTCTACCTGCAGATCCCCCTGTACCGTGCATTCCAGATCAAAAAAACCGTGCCTGGAAAAGCCCTCCAGCATATGGTCAAAAAAACCGATGCCGGTGGAAATCCGCGCTTTTCCTGTGCCGTCCAGATTCAGGCGTAGGGTAATATCCGTCTCTTTTGTCCTGCGGGTTCTCTCAGCCGTTCTGTTCATCTTATTTTCCGTCCTCAAATCTTACTTTAACGCTGTTTGCATGCGCCGTCAAGCACTCGCTCTCCGCAAAGAGCGCCACATCCCCGTACACTTTCTCAAGTGCCTCCCTGGAGTAGGAGATAATGCTGGTCTTTTTGATGAAGTCGTCCACGTTGACCGGGGAAAAGAATTTTGCGGTGCCGTTGGTGGGCAGGATATGATTGGGCCCGGCAAAATAATCTCCCAGGGGTTCGGAGGCATATTCTCCCAGAAAGATTGCGCCTGCATTCCGCACTTTTGTCATGGTCTCGAAGGGATTCGAGGTCAGGATCTCCAGATGTTCCGAGGCGATCTCGTTTACGGCATCCAGAGCCTCCCGCATGTTTTCCGCCAGTAGAATATAGCCGTAGTTGTCCAGGGATTTTTGCAGAATCTCTTTTCGGGACAGCTTCCCCAGGAACAAGTCCACCTGCCGGGAAACCTCCTCTGCCAGCTTTTCGGAGGTGGTGATCAGAATGGCGCTGGCAAGTTCGTCGTGCTCTGCCTGGGAGAGAAGATCCGCGGCTATATATCTGGGATTTGCGGTCTCGTCCGCCAGAACCAGAATCTCGCTGGGGCCGGCGATGGAATCAATGCTCACATAGCCGTACACCGCCTTTTTTGCCAGGGCGACAAAGATATTGCCGGGGCCGGTGATCTTATCCACTTTGGGGACGGATGCCGTTCCGAAGGCCATGGCGGCGATGGCCTGCGCGCCGCCTGCCCGGTAGATGGCGTCCACACCTGCGATATCCGCGGCCACAAGAGTTCCCGGGTCCACACGGCCATCCGGGCCGGGAGGCGTGGTCATAATGATTTCCGATACCCCCGCCACCTTTGCGGGGATGATGTTCATCAGTACGCTGGAGGGATAGGCTGCCTTGCCGCCGGGAACGTACACGCCCGCCTTCTCGATGGCGGTGATTTTCATGCCCAGAATGGTGCCGTCCTCCTTTGCGTCAAACCAGCTGTTCCGCAGCTGTCTGGCGTGAAAGGCCCGGATATTTTCCGCTGACCTGCGGATAACCCGGATCAGCTGTTCATCCAACTGTTCATAGGCTGCCGCAATCTCCTCTTTCGTCACCCGGATGTTTTCCGGCTGCAGTGCAAAACCGTCAAATTTCAGGGTGTAGTCAAAAAGCGCCCGGTCTCCTTCCCTTCTCACCCGGTCTATGATTTCGCTGACTGTTTTCTCATATGCGGAATAGTTGTTGGGACTTCTCTTCAGCAGATTGTTTAAAATTCCCTGTTTTGTACTGCCAGAAAGCTTTGTTATCCTCATAGGCAAACCACCTGTGCGCTGCGTGCGCACGATCTGCGGCTGAATACGCAATATTTATCCAGCTCTGTTTTTTTCATCTTGATTCCTCAAAAGAGCCCGGATGCCGTTTACCAGCGCCCCGATGCGCTCCCTCTCCATCTGCATGCTGACGGGATTGACGATGAGCCGTGCGGAGAGCGGACAAACCTCCTCCAACACTTCCAGACCGTTTTCCCGCAGGGTGGATCCGGTCTCCACGATATCCACGATCACATCGGAAAGCTCCACCAGGGGGCCAAGCTCCACGGAACCGTTCAGCTTGATGATATCCACTGTCTGATGCTTCTGATGAAAGAAATAATTTCGGGCAATAACGGGATACTTGGTAGCCACTCTGATTCGCTCATGGTGGCGCAGCAGCTCCCCTGCGGAGGCAGGTCCGCAGACACACATCCTGCACTTTCCGAAGCCCAGATCCAGCACCTCATAGACGTTTCTGTTTTCCTCCAGAATGGTGTCTCTTCCCACCACGCCGATGTCCGCCGCCCCGTACTCCACATAGGTGGGAACGTCCGGCCCCTTTGCAAGAAAGAACCGCAGCCTCTTTTCCTCATCCGCAAAGATCAGCTTTCGGGAGCTCTTGTCTTCCATTTCCCTGCAGTCGATGCCCAGCTGCCCGAAGAGCTCCATGGCCTTCTGTGCCAGTCTGCCCTTTCCCAGGGCGAAGGTCAGGCAGCGTTCTCTTGCCGCGGAAGTCATATTATCCATAGCGTTACTCCTTTTGCCCGCTTCCGGCAGGCTCTTGTCTGCTGCGGCACACAGGGGAATCCTCCGCACTGCGCACAAGCACGGCGGCATGGCCTTCTGCCCGCAGTCTCTCCGCCTCGGCCAGTTTTTCGGCAAAATTGCCGGGGGCATAGCAGACGGTTCGGACGCAGGCGGGCGCGGGAACCTCCACTTTCTGTCTGGAGAGTGCCTCCAGAATGTTGTCAATCACCATACAGAAGCCGATGGCCGGCGCGTCCTTGCCGAACCGGTGCAGCAGGTGATCGTATCTTCCGCCCTTGACCACGGCGTCTCCCACCCCGTAGGTATAGGCTCGGAAGACCAGCCCCGTATAATATTTGTACCTGCTCAGGAGCCCAAGGTCAAAGGAGACAAATTCCGAAACTCCATAGACCTCCAGAAGCTGCCGCAGCCGCTCCAGCCTGTCAATGGCCGCCAGAGAGCGGGGATTGTCTGTCATCGCCCTGGCCTCCCACAGGGAATCCATGCTGCCGAACAGCTCTGCAATTTTCAACAGGCTGCCGGTACAGGGCTCTGCCACACCGTTTTCCAGCAGAAGCTCCCGCGCGGCAAAATAATTTTTGCCGGAGATAAAGACCCGAAGCTCTGTCTCCGTCTCCTCTTTCAGCCCGGCTTCCTCACAAAGGCCTTTAAAATATTCCACATCCCCCACAGACACCTGAAACCGCTTCAGTCCTGCGCTCTGCAGAGACTTTACCACCAGGCTGATGATCTCGGCATCCGCCTCCACGGAAGGATCCCCGATCAGCTCCGCTCCCATCTGTGTGGATTCCTTCAGCTTTCCCTGCAGGCTGGAGGTATTGATGAAGGTGCTGCCCAGATAGCTGAATCGCAGAGGGATGCGCTCCTCACCGAAATACTTGGCCGCACATCTGGCAATGGAAGGCGTAAAATCGGGCCGGAGTACCAGCGTATTCCCCTCCTTGTCAAAAAAACGGTAGAGCTCCCGGTCGGGAGTGGTTCCGGTTTCCCTGGAAAACACGTCAAAGAACTCAAAGGTGGGGGTCTGAATGTCCCTGTAACCAAAGAGCCGGATGCTTTCGTGAAGCCTTGTCTCCACCTCCTGTCTGCGCAGGTATTCCGTTCCGTAAAGATCCCTGACTCCCTCGGGAGTGTGCAGCAGTTCTCTGCCCATAAAAATCCTGTCCTCCATGTCCGGTTTCGCAGAGCCGGATTGCTGTCATTGCCTGGCACTTTAACAAATCACCGTGCTGCCATGGCAGTGAATCAAACTATATGTAGTATATCCAAAGAGCCGCGGACTGTCAAGCATGATTGTGATCTGAGTCCGACGGCGGGCTTATTCCGCTCTGTCCTCCAGATCTTTCTGCAGGGCGTCCAGATAGGGAACCAGGATTCCGTGTTTTTTGGGCAGGATATATGCGGGATTCAGTTCTTCATAGCGAAAACTCTTTCTGCCTCCCTCCCGGGCCCTGTTCCAGAAAAACAGCAGCATCTCCAACGGCAGGTAGTAAAGCACATCCTTGTGGGTGTAGTAGATCAGAAAAAAGGAAATTCCGCCCTGTTTTTCAAAGTTTTTCATGAAGTCAACCTGATGGGAATGGATATTCTGCAGGGCAAAAGTGTCGGCGGCGCATTCTTTGGCATCAAAGCACACCGGAATTCCCTGCACGGCTCCGATGTAATCCACGGTACTCTTCTGCTCAAAATAAGCCAGAGTGATCTGGCGGTGCTCCTTATCCATTTTGATGGGGGTGATGGGGGTGGGAACCTTTTGTATGAGGGCCAGCCCGGCCTCCGCATATTTTTCGTTTGTCCTGTTGATCATATCTTCCAGCGTGGATCCCCTCAGACCCCTGGAATTCCAAGTTGCCATAGCAAATAACCCTGCTGCGCAGGCCTTTCCTAATATGTGGGAAGCGTTGATTATACCGGCGTATCCCTAATGCCGTACAATGCTGTCGTCAGGGAAACCCAGTTCCCGCAAAATCCTCTGAAACGTTTCCGGAACCGGGGCAGAGATTTCTCTTCCGCTCAGAGCGGCTCCCGCCTTGTCGGAACAAACGGGAAAAACCAGTCTGCCCGCGTGAAGCAGCTGGTACTGCAAATGAAACCGTTTCTGAAACTGTTCGTTGACCTGTCTGTCGCCGTATTTTTTGTCTCCCACCAGAGGGTGGCCCAGACTTGCCAGGTGCGCCCGGATCTGATGGGTTTTTCCGGTGATAAGCTTAACCTCCAGCAGGGTATAGCTCCCGGTGCGGGCCAGAGGCCGGTAAGCCGTCTCAATCCGGCTGCCCGCCCCGGATGTCTGCCCGGTGTGCCGCACATCCGGATCACCGCTTTCCGAAGGCGAAGCTTTTCGGATGTGAACCTTGTTCCGGATCTCATCCTTTTCCAGGAAGCCGCTGATCCTGGCAGCCTGGGCAACGTCGCCCACGCAGATTGTGGTATAAAATTTTCCCACACTTCTTTCTCTGACACACTGATTCAGAAATTGAGAACCCGGGAGAGATTTCCCGCAGAGAACAAGTCCGCTGGTGTTCCGGTCCAACCGGTTGCAGACGGAAGGGTGAAAGGTGCCAAGGTCTTCCTTCAGGGACGGATTCCTTTCCAAAAGATAGCCCGTCAGCCACTCGTTCAGGCTCAGGTCGGCAGGCCCGGCCTTCTGGGAGAGGATTCCCGCCGGTTTGCAGGCGATCAGCACATGGGCGTCCTCATAGATCACACGGATTCCCTGCAGCAGACCATAGGCCCGCTCATGTTCCGACGCTCCTTTGCCGTTTTCACCACGGAACTTCCGATAGGTTTCCTCGGAAAAAAAGAAAGAAACCGTGTCCCCCGGCGAAAGAATCTCGCTGCCCTCCGCCTTTTTCCCGTTCAGTGTAATATTCTTTTTGCGAAGCATCCTGTACAGAAAACCGCTGCCCGCCTCCGGCAGAAGCTTGCGCAGAAATTTGTCCAGACGCTGCCCCGCCTGATTCTCTCCGATGTCTACCGACTGCATGAAGCATCTCCTTATTCAAGTCAGAGCAATAATGCGCTCTAAGTAAGATTAAGTGCATAGCATGTGCCCTTTAAGAGTCAGAGCATAACGCTCTTCAAGGTTTCCAGCACGGCCTCCGTCTTTTTGGCCTCCGCCGGAAGGGATTTCATCTGTTCCAGACGTTCCGTGTAGACGGACAGATTGTCAAAAATCTTAACCGTGATGTCCCCATGTCCGTCCAGCTTCAGGTGTTCCTGAATATGTTTGTAAAAGTCCTGTTCGGCAAAGGCTTTATCCTCCGTAAATCCGCAGACGGTATTGCCACGGACGGTCAGATGGCTGACCCTGTAATTTTTGCTGTAGGAAGTAAAGACACAGTCGAAAAGTACCTTCAGTCCCTGACTGTGTTCCTTGATCCCGGCGGCATTTTCCGGCAGGCAGCCGGGGAATCGAAAGAACATCACGGTGCTGACCAGGCTCTTCCCGGCGGGCAGACAGCCCAGCACGGCTACCACGGTCAATAGATTCAGCCGGCTTTTTGTCTGAACATATCCGGCGATGAACAGGGCCGCCGACAGGGAAAAGTACAGGATGGTCCGCAGGGCTTCATATTTCTTCTGTATTTTAAGGTAATTTTCCGTTCCCTTCGCGCTGGCGGAGGAAAACAGCCGTATGATTTGCATGGTATCAGAGTCCTTTCATTTTCATAAACCCCATGGCTCTGAAGATCAAATCGTGGGGCACCGCCCGGGAGAGCAGATGGAAGCTCTTGATGGGCAGGCTGCACACGGACATGGTGCGTTTCCAATAAGAATCCCGCAGGGCTTCCGCCACCACCTGCTCCGGGTATGCCATCACATATTTTTTGATCTTCAGGGTGGTGCCGCTCTGCTCCGCGATGTCGAAGAAGGGAGTATCCACCGGCCCGGGGCAGACGCTGGTCACAGTGATCCCCATGGGTTTGAGTTCCTCGTTCAACGCCCTGGAAAAGCTCAGCACATAGGATTTTGTGGCAGCGTACACTGCAAAATAAGGCTGGGGAAGAAAAGCCGCGCTGGAGGCCAGCTGAAGGATCCGGCTGTTCCGCCGCATATAGGGAATCATGCGGTGGGTCATCTCAGTCAGCGCCTCACAGTTTAAACGGATCATGGAGAGGGCGTTCTCGGCGGGCTGTTCGCTGAAATCTCCCATCAGGCCAAAACCGGCACAATTGATCAGCATCCGCACCACCGCATTGTGCTCGATGAGCATGTCTTCCAGAGCGTCCAGCCTGCGGGAATCGGTGATGTCCATGGGAATCACTCTGGAACGATGTCCCAAAAGCTCTGCCGTCTCTTCCAGCTTATCTTCGCTTCTGGCCACCAGCCAGAATTCATCAATATTGGTAAAAAAGGGATCCATCTGCAGGGCAAACTCCCTGCCGATGCCGGAGGAAGCCCCGGTGATTACAATAACATTCATAAGCCATACCTCTCTTTTTTTTGTGATTTTTTGTAAGAACTGCTTATCCTGCCTTTGTACCCTGTCTTTCAGCTTTTTTTCTTATGTACGTTCCGAATGGTTTTCTTCGGGCGTGTTCTGGAGGAAGTGCTCCGGTTTTGCCTGCCTGCTTCCCTCTTTCCCTGCCTGCCTTCCCCGTCGCCCTCTTTCTTCCCCTGTCTGGGGCGGATCAGACATTTTTTGTCGTACCCGATCAGATCCGTTCTTCCCGCTTTGGTCAGCGCCTCGCAGACCAGCTCATAATTTTTGGGATTCCGGTACTGGATCAGCGCCCGCTGCATGGCCTTCTCGTGAGGATTTCGGCACACATAGACAGGCTTTCCGTCCCTGGGATCCACTCCCGTGTAATACATGACCGTGGAAAGGGTGGAAGGCGTCGGATAAAAATCCTGCACCTGCTCCGGCATATATCCCAGATCTCTCAGGTATTCCGCCAGTTCAATGGCCTCCTTTAACGTGGAGCCGGGATGGGAGGACATCAGATAGGGAACCACAAACTGGTTTTTTCCCAGTTCTTTGTTGAGTCTTTTGTACTTTTCCAGAAAGCGTTGATAGACCGCGTTTTCCGGTTTTCCCATCCGCCGCAGCACGGCGTCCGAAATATGCTCCGGCGCCACCTTCAGCTGTCCGCTGATATGATGCTCCACAAGCTCCCGGAAAAAGGTGTCGTCCCGGTCCGCCATGAGATAGTCAAAACGGATGCCGGAGCGGACAAAAACTTTCTTCACGCCGGGCAGCGCCCGCAGGGAGCGCAGAAGCGTCAGATAATCCTCATGATCCACATAAAGATTTTTGCAGGGCGAGGGGAAAAGGCACTGCCTGTTCTTGCAGACCCCGTGCCGGAGCTGTTTTTCACAGGAGGGATGCCGGAAGTTTGCGGTGGGGCCGCCCACATCGTGAAGATAGCCCTTGAAATCAGGATCCCGGGTCAAAAGTCTGGCCTCCTCCAGAATGGATTCATGGCTTCTGATCTGCACCGTCCGTCCTTGATGAAAGGTCAGAGCGCAGAAGCTGCACCCGCCAAAGCAGCCCCTGTTGCTGATCAGGGAAAACTTGATCTCCGCTATGGCCGGCACGCCCCCCTTCTCCTCGTAGGAGGGATGCCAGGTGCGCATGTAGGGAAGGCGGTAGACCTGATCCATCTCCTCCGTGGTCAAGGGCGGCTGCGGCGGATTCTGTACCACATACATTCCGCCGGGATACTCCTCCGCCAGAGGCTTTCCGGTGCAGAAATCGGTGTTTTCGTTCTGGATGGCAAAACTTTTTGCGTAGAGGGTACTGTCTTTCTTCATTTTCTCATAGGAGGGGAGAATCACAGGCTCATAAACCCCGGAGAGATCCCGGGTGCGGTAAACCGTTCCGCGGATAAAGGTGATATCCCGCACCGCAATGCCGCCTGCCAGGGCGTCCGCTATCTCCACAATGGATTTTTCCCCCATGCCGTAGGAGATCAGATCCGCCTGGCTGTCAAGCAGCACGGAGCGCTTGAAGCTGTCCGTCCAGTAATCGTAGTGTGCCATCCGCCGCAGGCTTGCCTCGATGCCTCCCAGAATCACGGGCACGTCCCGATAGGTGCGGCGGATCAGATTGCCATAGACCGCGGCGGCATGATCCGGGCGCTTGCCCGTCTCCCCGCCCGGGGTGTAGGCGTCCATGGAACGGCGTTTTTTTGACACGGAATAATGGTTGACGCAGCTGTCCATATTTCCCGCCGAAACCAGAAAGCCAAGTCTGGGACGGCCCAGGACGGCAATGCTGTCCTCCCTGCGCCAGTCCGGCTGGGCGATGATCCCCACGGAATACCCGTGAGACTCCAGCACCCTGCTGATGATGGCAGTCCCGAAGGAGGGATGATCCACATAGGCATCCCCTGTCACATATACAAAATCAAGCTGTTCGATTCCTCTTTCCCGCATATCCTCCCGGGATACGGGCAAAAATCCTGTGCTCATACCGTCATTCTCTCCAGACACGGCGCAAATAAACCGCGGTAATCCTCAATATAGTAGTCCGCCAGAGCCTGCTTCTTCTCCCTGTCGCAGGTGGAATACGCATCCTCCACCGCGCACACCTTCATCCCTGCGTTCAGCCCGGCCTGTATTCCCGGAAGGATATCCTCGAACACCAGGCACCTGTCCGGGGATACCCGAAGCCGTTCTGCCACCGCCAGATAGATATCCGGAAAGGGCTTGCCCCGGGCTACATCACAGCCGGTCATAATACAGGAAAAATAGTCCTTCAGGTTATGTACTCTTGCAATATTTTCCACCAGCTGCCTGGAATTGCTGGTGGCGATGCCAAGGAGGATACCGTTTCTCTTGCAGCCTTCCAGAAATTCCGGAATGCCGGGCTTCAAAGGAACCTGATGGGTGTATTTGTCCCAGGCCATCCGATTCCAATCGTCCTTGATTTTTTCCGTGGAATCCGGAATGCCGAAGGTTTCCTTAAAATAATTTGCCGTCTCGGTAAAGCTCATGCCTTCGATCTTTGCCTGCAGATTCTCCGGCAGAGGTATGCCGAATCTTCCCAGATACTCTATATCTATGGCACGCCACATCCACATGGAATCCACCAGAGAGCCGTCCAGGTCGAAGATGACCGCATCTATATTGCAAAGCATTTGATTCATAGTCGAAAATCCTTTCCTTTGGGACATTTTCCTGCAAATTGCAGAAGTCCCGTCACTTTTCAAATACGTTTTGCAGCTGTCGTACCTCTTCCTCCGACAGGGGCCGGTATTCCCCCGGGTGCAGGCTTTCGTCCAGGGACAGTCCTCCGAAGGAGACCCGCTTCAGGGCAGTCACCTGATTATCCACCGCCTGTGCCATTCTCTTTACCTGATGGAATTTTCCTTCATGAATGGTGAGCAGTATCTGCTGCTTTCCCTGCCTGCACACCCTTGCAGGCATTGTAGGCCGTTCTTCTCCGATGTCAACTCCACGCTCCAGACACAGGAGTTCTTCCTCCGAGGGCTCCCGCTTCAGCGTCACCAGATAAGTCTTATCCACATGCCTTTTCGGAGAGAGCAGCCGGTGGGCCAGCTCCCCGTCGTTGGTCAGCAGAAGAAGCCCCTCCGTATCCTTATCCAGCCTTCCCACGGGAAAAAGGTCTTCTCTCCGATCCTCCATGCGCAGAAGCTCCAATACGGTTTTATCCCTGTTGTCGCAGGTGGCGGAGACCACTTCCCCGGGTTTGTGCAGCATAAAGTAAAGAAACTCCTGATACTGCAGCAGTCTGCCCTGCAGACAGATTCTGTCCTGGTTTTCGTCGATCTTTTGGTCGGCCTGTGTGACAACCGTGCCGTTTACCGTGACAAGTCCCTGTCTGAGCAGCACTCTGACCTGGCTGCGGGATCCGGCCTTCATTTCACACAAAAATTTATCGAGACGCATATGCGAAAAATTTCCTCTCATATATTGTAGAAAGTGATTGTCACTGCAAAGGGAATTACCTATGAAGCTGACGCTCCTGCTCTTCCTTGTCCTGACTGTCTGTATCCTGACCAACTCCTCCCTGAGCCTGGCATACGCCACGCTGGGACTGGAGCTATGGTTCAAAAAAATGATTCCGGCGCTTCTGCCCTTTATGATCCTTTCGGGGGTCATGGTGCGGCTGAAGCTGACGGAAAAAATGTCCATGGCACTCTTTCCGCTGCTGGGGCCGGTCTATCGTGTGCGAAAAAACGTGGTATACTGCATGATGCTTGGCTTTCTGTGCGGGTTTCCCATGGGGGCAAAGGTCACTTCGGAGCTGCTGGAACGGGGGATGCTGACCGAAAAGGAAGCGTCGTATCTGCTGGCCTTCTGCAATAATATCGGCCCCGTTTATTTTTGCAGCTTTGTTCTGCCTCTTCTGGGCAGGCGGCTGACCCTTCCCTATCTCTTCGGCATGTACGGTATTCCTCTGCTCTACGGGCTTTTGCTGCGTCACACGGTGTTTCGGGACAGTTTACAGGCGGAAAACGCTTCCCGTGGGAGGAAGCAACAGATCCATTTGTCGGAGCTGCACGCCTGCTCTTCGGAAAACGGCGCTTTGCCCTTTGGACTGAAGCTGCTGGAAGCCCTGGACGACTCCATCGTCTCCTCCCTGCAGAGCATTCTGACCCTGGGCGGATATATGGTTCTGTTTGATTTGATGAACCTTCTGCCCCACCTTCTGTCCGGCCGAAGTCCTTTTCTTGCCGCGCCTCTTCTGGAAATCACCGGCGGGCTTTCCCTGCTGGGGGGCGGCCTGCCTCTCTACAGTCTGCTGGCGCTGTCCTTCGGCGGACTTTCCTGCATGGCCCAGACCTACAGCTGTATCAAAGGTACGGGGCTTTCCATGGGAAGCTATGTGCGGCACAAGGTCATTCTCACGCTGCTGAACGGATGCTTTTATCTGTGCTGGCTTCTGCTGTCGCCGGCAACCTTTCTCTGCTGACATCTCCTTCGTTTTCTGTTTCTGCGGGCAATGATCTGAGAGACCAGCAGAAGAACAAACAGAATCACTACCACTACGAGACAGATCTCCAGAAAGGTGAGGAAGCTGGGCTGACTCTCTGCCTTTACCGTGCCGGAAGCGGCGGGCAGGAGATCTTCGGATTCCTCAGTCTCCCGGGGTTCCTCCCGGGATTCGGAAAGGCTTTCCTTGGGTTCCGGAGATTCGGCGGGTTTCGGGTAACTGAAAGTCCCGATGCTCTCATAGGAATTGCTCAGGGTATAAAGTCCGAACAGGTTGTAGGCCCGCAGGATCACGGTTGGCTTTTCTCTGTCCGGAATCAGCAGGCTTAAGGTGAAGGTATCCTCGTAAGAGCCGTCCAGTGCATTGCTTCCCGGCCAGATGTTTCTGGGGCTGTAGGTGACTCCGCCGTCGATGCTGTAATCATAATACAGAAGCGGGGTGTCGTAATCCGCGGCGGAGACGGTGAGGCTCATGGTGCCCTGTTCATAGTCGGCGGACACAAACTCCAGCATACATACATCCGGCGGCGTGGTATCCTGCAGCGTCCCCTGCATGGGGGCGTTTTCCCTGGCCTCCGCCAGCTGAAAGCCGGAATAGTCCACATTCAGAATACTGCTTTTTAAGCCGAAATACTTTGCCACCGCCGTGGCGTCCTCCCGGCCGAACTGCACCAGATCTTCCTCGCTGTCACAGAACGGGATATCCCGGCTTTCGTCCACATGGCAGTGTTCCAGAATCACTGCGGGAATTTCCAGCGCCGCGGATTCCCGGATGATGCCATAATAGTCCTCTCCCCTGTCGTTCAGGCGGGTCTTGATACCTCTCAGGAAGATGCCGCGCTCCTGCAGGGGCCGCAGAAATTCATGGCCGAACTGATAGCCATAGCCGTTGAAGGGCGCAGTGGAGGGAATCCAGATCTCCGCCCCGAAAAGCGTGTGCTCTTCCGAGGCGTTATAATGGATGCTGAACAGGAAATCGGCGCCCACGCTTTCCGCGAACTGAGCCCGTTCCTTCAGCGTCAGATCCATATCACCGGTTCTGGTCAGATAAACATCCACATCGTCATATTTACAGAGCTCCTCATACATAGCCAGGGCCGTGGTCATCGTCATATACTTTTCTTCCTGGCTGCCCTCGATGGTGCCCTGATTTTTGCCGCCGTGTCCCGGGTCGATGACGATCACCGGCCTGCCGGAGACCTCCTGCAGCCGATCTGCCGCAGCCGCAGAAAGCGGCGGAAAAAGAGAAAAACCAAATAAAACAGACAGCAAAATAAGCGCTGCCCTGCGGAACGGTTTTGTCATACGGATTCCTTTCTGAATATACAGCAATAACCGGCTCCCTTGCGAAAACCGGTTACTTGTTTTCCTTTCCATGCTCTTATTGAATGATATCCAGGCCGTCCCCGGAAGTTCCCTCCAGGGCAAGCTCTTCAAATTCCTCCGCCGGCTGAAGGGCGCGGCGGTTTGACTCTATGATTTCTCTGTACTGATTCAGCGAACCGATCAGATGCTGATAGTGCCCGCTGGAGTTCTGGATGGCGGAGAGAACAATGTTTTCCAGCTCAGCCAGTCTGTCGTCGGTATACCGGGTGGCCTGCGTCCGCATTTCATTGGCCTCGATGGTGGCCTTATCCAGAATATCCTGGGCCTGCTGGGAGGCCATTGTCACCACCTCGTTGGCCTGGGTGTAGGCCTGCTGCATGATCTCATGCTCGCTGATCAGCTCGTTGGTGTGGATGGTAGCCTCGTTGATGAGCTTCTCTGCCTTTTCCCGGGCGTCGTTTAAGATCGCTTCCTTGTTGCTGATAATCTTCTGGTAGCGCTTGATCTCATCCGGGGTCTTCATGCGAAGCTCACGGATCAGTTCATCTATTTCATCTTTATTCACAATGATCTCGGAATTTGACATGAACTTTGGCTTACAGCTCTCGATATACTCTTCCAGCTCATCTATTATCTGCTCTATTCTGCTGCTCATGGGCATTTTTACCTGCCTTTCGTCTGATACTTCTCATAGATCAAATCTGCCACAAAGTCGGGAACGCACTGGCTGATATCCCCTCCGAAGCTGGCGATCTCCTTTACGCTGGAGGAACTCAGGTACGCGTATTCCAGACTGGTGGTCAGAAACATGGTATCCAGTTTTCCGCCGGAAAGCTTACGGTTTGTCTGTGCGATCTGCAGCTCATACTCGAAGTCGGTGATGGCGCGCAGGCCGCGGACAGCCACATGCAGATTGTTCTCCGCGGCGTAATTGATCAACAGACCGCTGAAGCTGTCCACACTTACATTGGGCAGATCGCTGGTCGCCTTCTCTAATATCTTAACACGTTCCTCCACAGAAAACAACGGGGTCTTCTCTTTATTGTTCAAAACACTGACAATCAGGACGTCGAAAACTTCCGCCGCCCGCCTGATTACATCCAGATGTCCGTAGGTTACCGGGTCAAAGCTCCCGGGATAAACTGCTCTCTTCATAGATCTATCCCCCTGCAGATCATATTTTTCTGATGAACACATGTCTGTTGGTCTTATATTGTTTGTCCCTTACCATGCAAAAGCCTGTTTCCTCCAGACCGGAGAAATCCGTTTTCAGAGAGGCTTCTATGATGATCAGCGTATTTTCGGTGACATACCGCATTCCGCCGAGCATGGTCAGCACGCTTTTTTCGTACTCCTGTCCGTAAGGCGGATCCATGAAAATGATATCAACCTCTTTCTCACTGATACTGCCCAGGGAACTGCAGACATCCTGTCTTAATACTATAGCACGGTCGGCCGTTTTCGTAAATGCCAGATTTTGCTGGATACAGGAGATGGCTGCCGGGGAATAATCCACAAAATATGCTTTTGCCGCCCCTCTGCTCAGCGCTTCTATGCCGATGCCTCCGCTGCCGCTGAACAGATCCGCAAAGACACAGCCGGGTATGTCGGCCTGCAGGATATTGAACAGTGTTTCCTTGATCCTGTCTGTGGTCGGTCTTGTCTCTGATCCGGGCGGAGTCTTTAACGGCAGACTCCTGGCCGTTCCTGCGATCACTCTCATCCTTATGCCCCGCCTAAACTCTGATTTTTGTGCCTCTGGTATCTCGCTTTGCAGCCTTCAGATTATTCAGAAGCACTTTTTTGCCCTTGTATTCAATGGAAGTCTCCACGCCGTTTAACGTGTAGTAGACATGCTCCACCGCATCCTTCTGGCCCAGCTTCATGCCGCGTACGCCCACCGCGCCTTTTTTCTTCTCGGGGATTTCCTCCAGGGAGAACCGCAAAAAGAAGCCTTCCCTGGTCTGAAGCACAATGTTTCGCTGCTCCAGGACAGACATGACGCTCACTACCCTGTCCTCTTCCGACAGCTTTGTGGCGGCCACTGTCCGCTTGGAGACGTCAAATTCCCCACCGTCTACCAGCTTCATCATGGACTGGGCTGTGACGAACACCACCTGTCTTAAGTTCAGCTCCGTCTGGCTGGTGATGTATATGATGGATTCCTTCTCGGAGTTGAAGTTGCTGACATTGTCGATGGGTACGCCCTTGTCCCGGAACTTTCCGTAGGGAAGATCCATCACTTTTATGGTGTGAAGCTGTCCCGTATCCGTGAAAAGACAGATCCGTCCGGTATTTTTGCAGGGGAACACAAACCGGTTCTCGGTGTCCGCAGCCTCCCGGTTCCTCTCGTAGACGGACAGATCCACGGTCTTTGCGTAGCCGAAGCGATCCATGAGAAAGACCACCTGGGTCTCTTCGATTTCCTTCTCCTTATAGACGGCTTCCTCGGCGTTTTCAATGGCAGTTCTGCGTTTTCTCCCGTATTCCTTTTTGAACTGATCCAGCTCATTGATGATAACCTGGGCCATGGAATCCCTGCGCTCCAGAATATCCTCATAGCGGTAGATATTGGCCAGTGTCTCCTCGTGCTCGTTGATCAGTGCCTCGATCTCCAGTCCGATCAGCTTGTACAGACGCATATCCAGAATGGCGTTTGCCTGTCTTTCCGTGAACATCAGCTGGGCGGCCATAATCCTGGATTCCTTTGACTTGAATTTGATGCCATCGGTCTTTCCCTCCGTCAGGCAGGTCTTGGCCATGGTTCTGTCTTTGGAGCCCCGCAGGATTTCGATAATCAGGTCGATGACGTTGCAGGCCTTGATCAGCCCCTCCTGCACCTCCCGTTTTTCCGTCTCCTTAGCCAGCAGATTTGTATATTTCCGGGTGGCTACCTGGAACTGGAATTCCACGTTTGCCCTCAGGATTTCTCTTAACCCCATGGTCTCCGGCCTTCCGTTGCAGATGGCCAGCATATTCACGCCGAAGGTGTCTTCCAGTCGGGTCTTCTTGTAAAGCAGGTTTACGAAATTTTCCGGATCCGCATCTTTTCGCAGCTCGATGACAATGCGGATTCCCTCCTTGGAGGACTGATTGGATATATCCACAATATCCTGGGTCTTTTTCGTCTCGGACAGAGCCGCCACATCCTGAAGAAATTTGGCGATGTTCATGCCGATCATAGGATAAGGGATCTCCGTGATCACCACGTTGGTTCTGCCGTTTTTCAGCTTCTCAAATTCCACCTTGCCCCGCACCTTGATTTTTCCCGTTCCGGTCTCATAGATTTTCAGAAGCTCATCCTTGTTTGTGACGATGCCTCCGGTGGGAAAATCCGGGCCCTTTATGTAGCGCATCAGCTCCCTGGTGGTGAGCTCTTCGTTTGACATAAAGGCCTTTACAGCGTCGATGACCTCACTCAAATTGTGGGGCGGCGTGCTGGTGGTCATGCCGACGGCAATACCCTCGGATCCGTTGACCAGAAAATTCGGGATTTTTACCGGCAGGACGGAAGGCTCCTTCTCCGTCTCGTCAAAGTTCGGAACGAAATCCACCACATCCTTATCCAGGTCTGCCAGAAAGGCTTCCTGAGTAACCTTCTGCAGCCTTGCCTCCGTATATCGCATGGCAGCGGCACCGTCTCCCTCAATATTCCCGAAGTTTCCGTGGCCGTCGATGAGAGGCATTCCCTTCTTAAAGTCCTGGGTCATTACCACCAGGGATTCGTAGATGGAACTGTCTCCGTGAGGGTGGTATTTACCCATGGTATCTCCCACGATGCGGGCGCTCTTTCGGTAGGGCCTGTCATAGCGGATGCCCAGCTCGTACATATCGTAGAGGGTTCTGCGCTGCACGGGCTTTAAGCCGTCCCGCACATCCGGCAGCGCTCTTGCGATGATGACGCTCATGGCGTAGTCGATGAAGGATTTCTGCATCTCATCGGAGTATTCTGTTTTTATGATTCTGTTGTCATCCATTGCTTCATACCTTTTCTCTGATTATTCCGGATTTTCAGGGAGAACGCTGATTTGACAGCGTTTCCTAGATATCCAGCTCCGCGTCCGTGGCATGGCTGTAGATAAACGCCTTTCTGGGCGGAACCTCTGTCCCCATGAGGAGCTCCGTCATGTCCGAGGCCATTCTGGCGTCCTCGATCTCTACCTGCTTCATCCGCCTGGTCTCCGGATTCAGCGTGGTCTCCCAGAGCTGCTCCGCATCCATCTCCCCCAGACCCTTGTACCGCTGCAGGGTGAAGGCTCCCTTGTGGCGTTTCCTGTATTTTTCCAGTGCCTTGTCGTCGTAGAGATATTCCTCCGCACCCTTGGAGGGCATGGCCTTGTAGAGAGGGGGCATGGCGATGTAGACATGTCCCTCAAAAATCAGCTCCGGCATGAAACGGTAGAACAGGGTGAGCAGAAGGGTGGAAATATGCGCGCCGTCCACGTCCGCATCCGCCATGATGATGATCTTGTCGTACCGCAGCTTTGAGATGTCAAAGTCATTTCCGTAGCCCTCGGAAAAACCGCAGCCGAAAGCGTTGATCATGGTCTTGATCTCCGCGTTTGCCAGCACCTTGTCAATGCTGGCCTTCTCTACGTTCAGGATCTTGCCGCGGATGGGAAGGATGGCCTGGAACATTCTGTTCCTGGCCGTCTTGGCGCTGCCTCCCGCGGAATCGCCCTCCACAATGAAAATCTCACATTTGGAGGGATCCTTTGATTCGCAGTTTGCCAGCTTTCCGTTGGAGTCGAAGGAAAATTTCTGCTTTGTCAGCATGTTTGTCCGTGCCCGCTCCTCGCTCTTTCGGATCTTTGCCGCCTTTTCCGCACAGGAAATGATACTTTTCAGGGTTTCCACGTTTCTGTCAAAGAAGCGGGTGATCTCCTCTCCCGTGATCTTGCTGACCACCTTGGAGGCATCCTGATTGTCCAGTTTTGTCTTGGTCTGTCCCTCAAATCTGGGGTCCGGGTGCTTGATGGAGATCACCGCCGTCATGCCGTTTCTCACGTCCGCACCGGTGAAGTTCACATCCTTTTCCTTCAGGATGCCAAGCTCTCTGGCGTAACTGTTGATTACATTGGTAAACTGCGACTTAAAGCCGGTGAGGTGGGTGCCGCCCTCGGAATTGTAGATATTGTTGCAGAAGCCCAGCACGTTCTCGTGGAATTCGTTGATGTACTGGAACGCCGCCTCCACGGCAATCCCTTCGCTCTCCCCGGAAAAATAAATGACCTCGTGCACCGCCTCCTGGTTTCTGTTCATGTCCTTGATAAAGCCGGTGATTCCCTCCGGCTCATGATAGGTGACGTCTTCCGGAGTCTCCCTGCGCAAATCCCGGAAAACAATGGTGAGGTTCGGATTCAGGTAAGCCGTCTCGTGGAGCCTGCTCTTTACCTCATCTTCTTTGAACCGGGTTTTGTCGAATATGGTGTCGTCGGGAAGAAAATTGATGGCAGTTCCCGTCTCCCTGGTTTTTCCCTTTACCGGGAGCAGACCGTTCTCCAGCTCTATCACCGGGATTCCCCGCTCGTATTTGTCTTCATAGATAAAGCCGTCAACCTTGACCGTCACGGTCATTCTGGCGGAAAGAGCGTTCACCACGGAGGAGCCCACGCCATGCAGGCCGCCGCTGGTCTTATAGGCGGAGTTGTCAAATTTTCCGCCGGCATGCAAAGTGGTAAATACAAGGCGTTCTGCGCTGATGCCCTTTTCGTGCATTCCCACCGGAATTCCCCGCCCGTTGTCCGTGACGGTTGCGGAGCCGTCCGCCTCCAGTGTTACGGTGATGGTATCGCAGTATCCGGCCAGGTGCTCGTCCACCGCGTTATCCACGATCTCATAGATCAGATGGTTCAGTCCTCTGGTGGAAACACTGCCGATATACATGCCCGGACGCTTCCGAACCGCCTCCAGGCCCTCCAGCACTGTGATGCTCTCCGCCCCGTAATTGCTTGCTTTTGCCATTGGTAAAACACTCCTTATTCTCATAGATGCCAACACATAATTAAGTACAGTATAACATAAAATCCTGGTCATTACCACAAAAAAGAATGTCCCTCGCAGGACATTCTTCTTTTGCAAAGTCTTTGTTCGGCGTCTATACCTCCAGCTTTCTGGAACAGGTGACTGCCAGTGCGCCGGGGCCGATGTGGCAGGCGACGCTTAAGGAAAGGGGATCCATGTGGATATCAAAGCCGGGGAACAGTTCCTGTACCTCGGCCCGAAATGTCTCCCCAGCCTCCCGGTCACAGGTATATGCCATGGAAAGCCAGTGTTTTCCGGGATCGGGAGAACCCCCGAAGCGGGTCTCCATATCGTTTCGAACAGCGTTTATCATAATGTTCTTGCCCTGGGTGGCAGTTCTGGCCTTTGCAAAGGCATCCAGCTTATCCCCCTGGATCTGCAGTACCGGTTTTAAGCGCAGCATGGTGCCGATGGCGGCTGCCGCCGGGGTGATTCTGCCGCCCTTTTTCAGATAATACAGAGTATCCAGCATGATGTAGATGCTGCTGTTGAACCTGTCGGCCTCCAGAATCTCCTTGATCTCCCGGGCGCTCTTTCCCTTTTCTGCCAGAAGTTTTGCGTCCAGACAGGACTGGCGCTGAGTCACCGAGATTCTCTGGTTATTCACTACCTGTACCCGTCCCTCGTAGTCCTCCGCCAGCATTATGGCAGACTGACAGGAGCCGGAAAGCCCGCTGCTCATGGGAATGTGTACCACTTCGTCGTAGTCCTTCAAAAGCTTATCCCAGTATTCCATGACGGATTCCGGGGACGGCTGGCTGGTACAGATATCCGCGCCTTCCGCCAGCTTTTTGTAAAATTCTTCCTGACTTAAGTCGATGTCCTCAAAAAAAGTCTGTTCATTGATCATAAAAGGCATGGGTAGCACATAAACGCCCAGTTCACCGGCGGCGGACTGGGTGATGCCGCTGTTGCTGTCTGTTAAAATTGCCACCTTTGACATAATATATTTCCTCTTTCCTGGCCGGGTTTCGTCAGACCGATAACACTATTTTACCCTTATATTGTCCTGAAGTCAACCTGATTTGCGGCTGTTTCCTCCAGATGACGACGCAGCTTCCCGTGTTCCGGGCAGTTCAGCCCGGGATCCGACGTAAGGAGCTTATCCAAAGCGGCGGATGCCTGTGCAAGCACGGAGGCATCCGTGTAGATATCTCCCATGCGGAAGGAAAACGCTCCGCTCTGCCGGATGCCGAACAGATCACCAGGGCCTCTCAGCTTCAGGTCTTCGGAGGCGATATAAAAGCCGTCGTTGGAGTGATTCAGCACCTCAAGACGCTCCATGGTCTCCGGCTTTTCCTGTGCACTGACAAAAATGCAGTAACTCTGATGCTCTCCCCGTCCCACGCGCCCCCGCAGCTGATGCAGCTGTGCCAGGCCGAAGCGCTCCGCATTTTCCACCATCATCACTGTGGCGTTGGGCACGTTGATTCCCACTTCAATCACCGTAGTGGAGACCAGTACGTCGATGGTATGAGCAGCAAACTCCTCCATGATCCGGTTTTTGTCCGCCGGACGCATTTTGCCGTGCAGGTAGGCGACCTGAATGTCCGCGGGCAGGGCGCCCTTCAGCTTTTCCGCATAATCCACCACATTTTCCAGCTCCTCCAGTTCCCCTTCCTCCACCTGGGGACAGACCACATAGGCCTGCCGCCCTTCTTTCGCCTGACCGGCGATAAACTTATATGCCCGGGGGCGGTAGGAGGTGTTTACCACGCAGTTTTTGATGGGAAGCCGATCCGCCGGAAGCTCATCCACAACGGAAATGTGCAGATCTCCATAGAGTATGATGGCCAGGGTGCGGGGAATGGGGGTAGCGCTCATCACAAGAATATGGGGACTTTTCCCCTTTTCCGCCAGCGCTTCCCGCTGGTGCACGCCGAAGCGGTGCTGCTCGTCCGTCACTACCAGAGCCAGGGAATGATAGGTGACCTTTGACTGGATCAGCGCATGGGTGCCGATGATCAGGTTTGCCTCCCCGGAGGAAATCTTTTCACAGACTTCTCTTTTTTCTCTGGCAGTCATGGAGCCCACCAGCAGCACCGGCCGGAATGAAAGGCCGAATTTTTCCACATAGCCGCAGACCGTCTCGTAATGCTGGGCGGCAAGAACCTCGGTGGGCGCCATCAGCGCGCCCTGAAAGCCGTTTGCAGCCGTCATCAGCAGGGCCAGAAGCGCCAGAATAGTTTTTCCGGAGCCCACGTCTCCCTGCACCAGTCGGTTCATGCAGCGGGGGCTGGACAGGTCGTCGCGGATTTCCTGCCAGACCTTCTTCTGTGCCCTGGTCAGCGGAAAGGGAAGCTGTTCCAGGAAACGCACTGTGTCTGCAGTCTCAAACATCCGATACTGGTTCGGCAGTCCTTCGCTGAAGCTTCTGTTCTGCCGCAGCAGGTAAAGAAAAGAGAAAAATTCGTCAAAGACCAGTCTTTTTCTGGCCTGTGTCAGGGATTGTGTATCCGCGGGAAAATGGATGGCCTCCAGCGCCTGAGACACGGAGATCAGACCGCAGTCCGCAAGCAGCTTTTCCGGGTAATATTCCTCCGGGAACCGATACTGTCCAAGGGCCTGCCGCACCGCCTTGCGGAAGGCCTGATTGGTGAGCCCCTTAGTCAGAGAATATTTCGGAATCAGGCTGTCGGTCTGTCTTTTGTATTCTTCCGGAGAAAAATATCTGGGCTGTTCCATGACAAACTGGTTTCCGCGGCTTTGTACCGTACCGCGGAAGACGTAAAAAGCCCCCTGCTTCAGCGCCTTTTTCAGAAAGGACATATTGAAAAAGGTAAGCTGCAGGGTTCCCGTCCCGTCCGAGACATTCACATTCAGGATACTCAGCTTCCGAACCTTCTTTTCGTTTGGGATTCCGGCTACGGCCGCGCAGACAGAACAGATTTCACCGGGGGTCAGCCGGTTGATCCGCACCGGTTCCCGGAAGATTTCATAATCTCTCGGACAGGAAGCCAGCAGATCTCCCACCGTCTCAATGCCCAGTTTCTGAAACAGCTTCTGTGTCTTTTCTCCAACGCCCTTCAGCTCAATGATCGGGGTATTCTGTTCCATGTCTGTTAATACCCATTCCTTTCCGCAGCCTGCGATCTGCACGCAGGTACAAACTGGAGTATCTAAAAAAGGAGACGGAATATTCCGTCTCCTGCACAGATTTTTACGCTCTTTCGCAGCCCGATTCTATTCCACAGACATGACATAATAGTAGATGGGCTGTCCGCCGTACTGCAGCTCCACGTCACAGGAGGAATGGCTCTTTTCGATCTCGGCCCGGAAGGACTCTGCCTCTTCCTCCTTTACATCGTTGCCGTAATAGATGCTGATCAGCTCGGAATCCTCATTGACCATCCGGGCAATGGTTTCCTTTGCAACCTCATTGACGGAAACGCCCACGGACAGGATTCCCTGGTCACCGATGCCCATATAGTCGCCTTTTTTGATCTCCTTATCGTCGATGACGGTATCCCGCACGGCGTAAGTCACCTGACCGGTCCTAACGTTGGCGATCTCCCGGATCATATTCTCCTCGTTCTCGTCAGCGGACAGTTCCGGCACAAAATTGATCACAGCCGTGATACCCTGGGGAATGGTCTTTGTCGGGATTACCAGCAGATCCTTCTCCGTAGTCAGCTCCGCCGCCTGATTAGCCGCCAGAATAATGTTTTTATTGTTGGGCAGGACAAAAACGGTCTTGGCGTTCACCTTTTCCACCGCATCCAGAATATCTGCGGTGCTGGGATTCATGGTCTGGCCTCCCTCGATGATGTGATCCACGCCCAGGCTCTTGAAAATTTCGTTTACACCCTCTCCCACGGAGACGGCGATAAAACCGAAATCCTTTGCGGGTCCCTGCTTAGGCTCTTCCGCCGGAGGGGCAGCGTCAGACTCTTTTTTTTCCGCCATTTTGAACAGCTTTTCCTGATGCTCCAGCCGCATATTGTCGATCTTCAGATTGGAAAGCGCGCCATACTTCAATGCCTTCTGGATTGCCAGACCCGGGTCATTGGTATGTACATGCACCTTCACCACATCCTCGTCGGCCACACATACAATGGAATCACCGATGGATTCCAGATATGCCTTGAAATCCATCTCGGACTTTACATTAAAGGTCTTGTTCAGCATTATGATAAACTCGGTGCAGTAGCCGAATCGGATTTCCGCCTCCGACTGCGCTTCCAGAGATGCCGAACGGCCTGCACTGCCCTCTTTGGGAGCGGCAGGCTCAAAGCTTAAGTCGATCTCCTTGCCCAGAAATGCGTCCAGCGCACCGGAAAGCACCTCTACAAGTCCCTGTCCGCCGGAATCCACAACGCCGGCCTGTTTTAACACGGGCAGCATCTCCGGCGTCTGGCCAAGCACATAGACCGCCTGCTCGATCACCGCGGTCAGAAAGGACTCCAGCTCCTCCGTGCCGCCGTCCGCAAGCTCTCTGGCCTTCTCCGCCGCGCCTCTTGCCACGGTAAGGATCGTCCCCTCCTTGGGCTTCATAACTGCCTTATATGCGGTCTCCACCGCCTTCTCAAAGGAATCTGCCAGGACGGGTACGGTCAGAAATTCTTCCTCCCGGATGCGTTTGGTAAAACCGCGGAACAGCTGGGACAGAATAACGCCGGAATTGCCTCTTGCCCCCCGCAGAGATCCGCTGGAGATTGCCTTGCAGATGCTCTCCATGCTGGCGGAATCGCCCAGCGCCGAGACCTCCTTTGCCGCGGACATAATGGTCATGGTCATATTGGTACCGGTATCACCGTCGGGAACGGGAAACACATTCAGTTCATTGATCCACTCTTTTTTGTTTTCCAGATTCTTTGCGCCGGCTAAGAACATCTTTGAAAGCATCTTAGCGTCGATATGCTGTACGCTCACGATATAGTCCTCCTTAATCAATCACTCTGACACCGTCAACATAGATGTTTATCTTTTCGATTTCAATACCGGTAAACTCTTCTACCTTATATTTCACACTGTCCATCAGATTGTCGGCAACGGCGAGAATACTGACGCCGTATGAGACTATCACATGAAAATCAAGAATCAGCTTATGGTTTTTAAGGGTCACGCTGATACCTCTTGTCAGGCTGTCCTTTTTCAGCAGCTTTACAAGTCCGTCCTTCATGCTGACACCCGCCATGCCTACGATTCCGAAGCATTCCACCGCTACGCTGCCTGCATACTGGGCGATCACTTCATTGTCGATGACAATATTTCCCATATGAGTATTCATGGAAGAACCTTTCATATTCTTTAACCTTTCCTTTCCGACTCAGAATCATTTGGTCTGCCGCACACGGACAGACATATATATTGTATTCTAACAGCTTTCCCTGAAAAAAGAAATATTAAAAACGAAAAAATAAAAAAGTATTTTTTTACTTGCTTTTCCAATATTTTTCTGGTAATATATCAATGTTATGAGCTTACTGAACGGCGAGGAGGTGTCAATATGGCTAAGTGTGATGTTTGTGGAAAGGGCGTTCATTTCGGTAACAATGTAAGCCATTCTCATAGAAGAAGCAATGCAATCTGGAACTCTAATATCAAAAGAGTAAAATGCAAGGTAAACGGCGGCGCTAAGAGAATGCATGTCTGCACCAACTGCCTCAAGTCCGGCAAGGTCGAGAGAGCATAATTGTAATCCGAAAAGAGAGAGCAGGTCACAAACCTGCTCTTTTTATCTTATAGGAAATTATGTCATGGCTGAAAGTGCCGCCTGCGGCACTTTTTTATCTTATAGGAAACTGCGCCGTAACCGGGGAAGAATGCTTCGCATTCTTCAAAGTTCTTCGAAGAAGCACTTTTTTAACATTGAAAAAAGTCGTCCTGCAGTTCGTCTCTTTTACGGGTATACTCGCGGTTGATCATCTGAACCAGCTCCTCATCCCCAAACAGGTTGTCCGGGTGAAAAATCTTGATCAGATCCCGGTAGCGCTTCCGGAGGGCCAGCGAATTGCTGACTCCCGCAAAAAGCCGTCTCGCCGTATTTTCGGGAAGATGCTCTCTTCCCTGCCCCTGCTGGCAGATCCTTGTCCTGTCTTCCGCAAGGGATCTTCGCTGCTGCTCCAGGGTTCTTCTGTCCTTGTCAAGCTGCCGGAAGCCGTCCTGCAGGATCGCAAGCTTCTTTTCAAAAAAAAGATTCTCTTCCGCAAGCCGTTTCTGTTCCTGTGCCATACGGCGATTCAGTTCGTCCAGCTCACGGCGCATTTGTCTGCGTTCGTCTTTGAATTTTTCCCGAGAAGCGGCAAGCTCCCTGCGCTCGTTTTCCAGACGAATATTCTCCCGAAAGAGCCACAGCTTTGCGTCCTTCAGCTCGTCCACATCATCCGCGCCGGCTATCTCTTCCCAATCAATCATTTTGAACCAACCTCTCAATCACCGCAGAAGCAGTTATAGCCCATAAACAACAAAAGAGCGATTATAATCAGTCCAATCAGACGATTATGGGTAATCAGCATAATCAGCATTCCGATTGCAATTAAAAAGCAGATCAGACCCAACAGCTTTTTCATGACACCCTGACGGCAGCGAAACTTCGCCGCCTGTTTGTTTCTCGCTCTATTCTATGCGGAATCAGTCTTCGGGATTCTCATCCTTTTCCGGAAACGCGATATCCACCGCTTCATCGTCCGACATGCCGGACTGTTCCTTCGGCTTTGAAAACTTTTCCACAAGATCAGGAATCATGTCAAGTACCTTGGTGACCGCATCCTGATTCTTGATATTCACCAGCTTGGTAAAGCCATCCTTGATGACAAGCACCGCGCTGGGCGTCATCTTGCCGCCCATACCGCCCGCACCGGAGGCGGACTCCTTCTGTCCGTTGGTTCCGGCTCCTGCCCCGACGCCGAAGGAAACGTCAACCAGCGGAAGTATAATGGTATCCCCCACCTGGGTTGCGCTGCCCACAACGGTTTTGGTGGAAAGCACGGTATCCATTCCCTTCAGCAGCGCTTCCACAACACCCTGAAAATTTTCCTTATCTGCCATATTCATCCTCATTTCCGCGCCCTGTGGTCTCAGCTCTGCTGAGCCGCCGCGCTCTTTAATCTTTTCAGAAACAGATGCAGCTTCCTGTCCAGAAGCAGCCCGACACCGTTCCGAAACAGAACAAACCCTGTGATACGTCCTGAGATATCAACGTTTCCCTCCAGGATCTTCTGTGTGAAATCAGGTGTCACACAGACGTTCTCTCCCAGAAAGGGAGACAGCATTCCATAGAATCCGAAGGTCAGCCCCGTGGTATCCGGTGATCCGGTGCCGAAGAGAAGCTCCGCCCGGATCCGCCTGGGGCGGACACTCCGAAACACCCTGATGAGCCTGCGTTTTACCTCATCCCACAGCGCTCTGGTGTTTTCCTCCTGCAGGAGTTCGGCAAAACGGGACAGCTGATTCCATATGCTCTTTATTTTATCATATATTTTTTGAATTGTGTACTTTAACCTGGAGATTTTCCCCAAAAAACCTGCCGAAGGATCTTCGCCGGTGTCTGCCGTTTCAAATTCCCCATCCCGGGCATCCGATCCAGCCTTCTGTTCCGTCCGCGCTTCCTCAGCGGCAGGCTCCCGGTCTTCCTGGCCGGAGGCATCCTTCTTTGCAGGCAGATTTTGATCCTGCTCCTCCGGTCTGTCTTTCTTTTTCAGGTGTCTGAGTCTGTCCCGGAGGATTCCGAAAGACTCGGCACTGCTCTCCTTTTGTTTGCTTGAGTCAAAAACCGTCTTCCACAAAAGCTTTGCCGTCAGAGAACCCGGCTCCGGGTAGGAATATCTGATCTGCAGCAGGCCAAAAAGCCAGCTGATCCTTGCGTCCAGCCTGGTTGCCCCGGGAGTCTTTTCCCCCCGGAACCGGTAGACAACCGGACAGAAAAGCATGGCAAACACTGCCGCAAAAAGCAGGCCCAGAAGAAGGAGAAGAAGAATGCCGATCACCGACAGAATAGTTAATATCACGTCCCACATAGCAGATACTCCTTCAGGGCGCAGTCACCTCTCGCTTTCAGACAATCCTGCGTAAGCCGTTCCACCGTCCGCATGGCCTCGTCATAGCTTCCGGCAAGCCCCACCACAAAGGGAGGGTTCTTTTTGTAATAGCTCTGCGCAAGCTGCTTTGACGCATAAAATTCCAGCTGATCCTCCGGATTGCCCGACAGGGCAATCACGAAAACACCGGCGAGCAAAGGCTTATTTTCCAGCTTCCTTTTTATCTTATCCAGTTTTTCTGCATTAATGCTGTCACCCAGATATAAATTCGGGTGATAGGTAAGCTTCACCGCCATAGGTCGGGTTCCTTTCGCTGATGGAGTGTAGATATAATTTAAGTACATTATACCATAGATTTCCACTTTTGAACATGAAAAAGATATCCGTTGACATTTCCGCTGAATATTCTATACTGAAAGCAGAGAATGTGACGGAGGAATTTGCGGTGAGATCAGTGGCGAGAACGGCTTTACAACATGGGATGATCCTGGGCGAGGATGTGATCCGGCAGGGAACGGTGATCTGTCCCGCGGGAACGGTGGTGGACGACACGGTGGTAGAACGGCTGAAAAACTGTTCCGTCATGTGCGTCACGGTGAGGGATCAGATAGATTCCGCCGCCACGCGTTTTGAAAAAATACGGTTCAACGAAAGCTTTCGGCTTTTTGAACAAAAACATACATCCGGTCTGATCAGATACAAACAGCTGCTGAATGAGTTTTTGTCCGGCGGAGTTCCCGTTCCCGACCAGACGCTTCTTGCGCTGTACGACGATCTGTGCTCCACATACCCAGGGGGTTCCGTTTTGCTTGACTATCTCTATAACCTGGTTCCGAACGAGGACGAACTGACCTACAACCACTGTCTGAACTCTGCGCTGCTGGCAGGCGCTTTTGCGGACTGGATGGGCCTGAGCGGGGAGAAAAAGGATATTCTGATTCTGTCCTGCTTTTATTATGATATCGGAAAGATGCAGCTTCCCTACGAGCTTCTCTGGAAGCCGGGAAAGCTGAACGAAAACGAATATGAGCTGGTAAAAAAGCATCCTGTTATCGGTTATTCCCTTCTGGAAAAAACGGATCTGGATCAGCGGATCAAAAATGCGGTACTCATGCATCACGAGCGGATGGACGGCAGCGGATATCCTGACGGTCTGAAAGGCAGCGACATTGAGCTGTCCGCCAGATATGTGGCCATTATAGATACCTATATTGCCATGGCTTCCCCCAGATCCTACCGCTGCGCGCTGACCCCTCTTCAGATTCTGGGCAATTTTGAGCAGAATATGCAGAAATTTGACACGGCGCTGCTCCTGCCGCTGGCGGGACGGATTGCGGACGCCCAGATCGGATCCACGGTGCAGATGGACGACGATTCTGTTTGGAGTATCGAACAAATTCATGAGGATGATCTCTCACGGCCCGTCCTGATTTCGCAAGACGGCAGGCGGCTTGACATGGCGAAGGACAGACAGCGCGAAATCATGAAGCTGCTTTAGAGCGTGTTTGAAAATGCTCTGGATCTGACAGGAAAAGGCAGCTGGAAATATGTCAGAAATATTTCCGGCTGCCCCACAGATTGTTTTTCTTCAATTCCAGATATTCGTCGTACGCTCTTTCCAGAATCTGCTTTTCATTGGCAAATCTCAGCAAATGATACGCTTCGTGATACTTGTAAAAACCAGAATCTACAAAATACTCTTCTCTTTGTGGCTTGCTGTAATAACTGTCCGCCATCATCAAATACCAGTGAACCTCTTTCTCCACCGTATCTTCCGGAACCGTAAAGGAATATTCACTCTTTCCGATGTATTTCATGATGGTAGCTTTCGCTCCCGATTCTTCCAGCACCTCACGCAGGGCAGTTTCCTTGAATTCCTCGCCCTGTTCCACTGTGCCCTTCGGCAAAACCCATCCCTCGTACTTGTTTTTATAATTCTTGTACAGGAGAAGTATTTTTCCACGAAATATTACCACACCGCCGCAGCTTGTTGCTTCTATCATTGCAATTCCTCCTGACTGGTGTGCCTGTCTGTCCAACTAAAAACAGTATAGTCCAATCGCCCTGGAAGCGCAACAGGTTTTTATCTGTCGCGGAAACTTATACTGATGTACCCCATAAAAATAAAATATATTCGTCAATAGTTTCCAAACATAAAGTGATATCATTCCATTTAGGCGGGATAACATTTACTGCTGTGATTGCTGGTCCATATAAAATATCTACACGCTGATTCATCTCTTCCAAACGTGATTCCATCCATGCTATATCATCAGCAGAGGCAGGTAAGTTAGTACGATTTTTATACATCTCATTCCAGTTATCGCAGAACCTCTCGTCTGATTCCAAAAAATTTAAAGCCTCCGTTATAAAGGCATCCATTGACGAGTATACTTTTTTAGGGGCTGCAACAAACATAATATTCTGTTCTGAAGCCTGTGCATTAAAGCAAAGATTTCCAAAGTCAATCGCAATCATTCAATCAAATCCCCGCATCAATAGCTTTCCTATATGATAAAAAAGAGTGCATCTCATTCCCAAAAGAGAGTTTATTGATCACTGAAATAAGCGTCAAAAATCCTGCGGGCAATGGGGACCGCGTAATCGCCTCCGCTCCCCGCTCCCTCCACGATGATGGTGACGCAGATCTCCGGATTCTCCACAGGCGCAAAGCCGGTAAACCATGCGTGACTGTTTCCTTTTTTTGTGCCGTACTCTGCGGACCCGGTCTTTCCGGCCGCCGTATATTCCCGCCCGGAAAGCTTTGTGGCCGTTCCCTCTTCCACCACTGCTGTCATCAGCTCCTGCAGTATCTGCGCCTCTTCCATGCTCATCAGCCTTCCGTATTCCGCGGGTGCAAAGCTCTTTACCGTCCTGCCCTCGGCAGTTTTCACATGTTCCACCACAAAGGGCCTCATCAGGACACCGCCGTTGGCGATGGCACAGGTAATCATGTTCAGGTGGATGGGGGTGATCTGCGTTTTCCCCTGCCCGATGGATACCTGCATCATTTCACTGTCGGACATTTCCTCCGAGGCGGCTGTGAGGCTCTGGGCATGGCTCATGGTCAGCGGGAGTTCCCGGCCAAACAAAAGTGTCTCCAGCGTCTTGGAGAAGGCGGTGCGGTCAAGTCCCATGCCGATCTCGGCAAAGGCGGAATTGCAGGATTTCGCCATGGCCAGGGTGAAATCCACTTCCCCATGGCTGATGGAATGATAACAGTGGATGCGTTGTTCCCCGTGCTGAAAATAGCCGGGACAGGAAAACTGATAATCCAGGGCCTCTTCCCCATTCTCCCGGATATATTCCAGCGCCGTCACAAGCTTGAAGGTGGAGCCGGGGGGATACAGTCCCTGGGCAGCCCGGTTGACCAGCACGGAGCTGTCGTCGTCCGAAAGCAGGGAATCCCAGATCTGAGACAGCTGGTTTGGGTCAAATCCGGGATGTGAGACCATTGCAAGGATCCTGCCCGTGGAAACCTCCGTCACCACCACTGCGCCCCTGTAGATATCCAGCTGGCTGTCCGCAACCTCCTGAAGCCGAACGTCCAGAGTCGTATAGACATTGTTCCCCGGGTTCTTTACGCCTGCCATATCGTTTGCCACCTTGCTGCTGAGGGAAATATTGGTGTTGATCAGATAATAATTGGCCTGAGCCTCCACTCCCGTCCGTCCTTTTGTGGAATATCCAACCACATGGGCAAAGAGCTCTCCGAAGGGATATACTCTTGTCTCATTCTGTGCGGCGTCCGTCACGGTCTCTGCCAGAACCTGCCCGTCCCGGGAATAGATCGTGCCACGGTAATTCCGGGAAAGAAGCACCTGTTGTCTGGAGTTGTAACTGTTGTTTACCATATCCTGCTCGTTGGTGGCCACAAAATATACGAGAAAGCCCGCCATGAAGAGAAACAGTGCGGCAAAGAGCACACCGCTGGCAAGAACGGCCCTTCTGGTGTCAAGACATCCAATCCGTTTCCCTTTTTTGTTTTCACCCGTTTCCTTATCCTTCCGCTCTGTCGGCATGCCTTTCACCTCCCTCCTGCTGCATTCTGATGTAGATTCCCTGAATGATGAAAAACAGGAGCATGGTGGTCATGCAGGAGCTGCCACCATAGCTTAAAAAAGGCAGCGTCACCCCGGTCAGAGGAATCAGGTTCATACCGCCTCCCACAGTGAGAAATGTCTGAAAGCAGTACATGATGCCGGCGCCGAATACGATCAGCTGATAAAACCGATCTCGGATCCTGGCCGCCATGCCGCAGAGGAGCAGAAAGCAGTTCAGCGTGACAAAAATCAGGCAAACGCCCACCACCACGCCAAGTTCCTCGCACAGGGCGGAAAAAATGAAGTCCTGTTCCACATAGGGGATTGTCTGCGGTCTTCCGCTCAAAAGTCCCATGCCAAACCAGCTTCCGCTTCCCATGGCAAAGAGAGACTGGGTCACGGCCCAGCTCTCATTGCTCAGGTAATTCCAGGGCTCCTGCCAGGCCAGCACCCGCTCCTGCACATGAGGAAAAAACCGGTAAGCCACCCAGGCCGCAGCGCTTCCGCCAACAGTTCCCGCCAGCAGATACAAAGCGTTTCCTGTGGCCGCGAACACCACAAACACATAACCTACAAAAAACACCAGCGCGCTGCCAAGATCCCGGGAGAACACCAGAACAAGCACATGAACCCCGGCCACAGCCGCCGTGACAGCCACCCTGTGGATGGTTCTCTTTTCCCAGAGTGCTCCGGCCAGAAAAAACAGAAATAATATTTTTACGAACTCCGATGGCTGAAAGGTGATCGCATCAAAAAGCGTAACCCGGATCTTTGAGCCGTTGGTCACCTGTCCCAGAAGCAGAACCCCGGCGAGAAGCAGAATTCCTGCCGCCGCGTAATACCAGGTAAGCTTTTTCAGAAAGCGGATTCTGGTCAGCAGATACGGAATCGTCAGGGAGAGAGCAAGTGCCACCAGGGCAATGATATACTGCTTCAGGGCCTTCCGGAAGGAGATCCTTGAGATGATACACAGTCCCATGCCCAACAGCATACACATGTTATTCAGCAGAAGCCGGTTTGCGGTTTCGTAGATTATGGGAACCATGACTGTGGCTGCCAGCAGAAATATCTGTACAAAGAGATAGAAAAAAACATACTGATAGTCCCTGCTCACCACCGCAAGATCCGTAAAACAGATCAGCTGCAGCAGAAAGATCAGGGCGCACTGAAAGCGATAGATGCCGCGGCTGTTCTCCCGTCCGGAAAAAAAGGCGGCAAAGCCTATGACGGTATAGATCAGCATAACTGCAGCGATACCATACCTGGAAAGCTCCGTAATATATTCCTGCATTCTTGTTTCCTTCTTTTTCAACGGAGAAATGCCCCAAATACGACATTTCTCTCACTCTACGCCCCTCTTTTCGTGGCCTGTGGTGTATTCCCGGGGCCAGTTTCCGCTTCCGCCCAGGAAGGCATCCAGGATCCTGGCCGTCTCCTCCCTTCCCTCCACGGTAAAATCCAGGCGAAGCCGGGCCAGCTTCTCCCACTTTGTCAGCTGTCCGTGCAGGGAGAGGGGAACGCAGTTATAGATGACGTTCATGCAATGCCTGCAGTTTCTGACCACCGGAAACTCCTTCCCCAGGCGGTCTCTCAGTATCGTTATTCCGCTTTCTTTGGTACAGCCCTCCGCGGTGCGAAGGATACAGTTGGCCGTCACCATCATGGGAAGCCTGCCGTAGACCACCTTCTCAAAGACACCAGAGAAGACGTTCTCATCGGACTGTTTCTCCCTGAACCGGCTCACCTGCTCCAGAAGCTGCCGCTGCTCTCCCAGCTTCAGCTCAAAGGGAAGACACAGGCTGTCGATCCCGTCCCCCAGTTCCAGGACGGACTGGCTGTTCCAGACATATACTCCGGCGTCCAGATGCAGGTGAAACCGATTTTCCTTTTCTCTGCCGCGCAGAAACCCCAGCCCGTCTGCGGAGCGGATCAGAAAGCCGGAAAAGACCCCGCTCTCTTTTGCCATGGCGGTAAGCCGTTCCAGATAAGCATTGTCCGTCTCCCGCAGGATGCGGGGCAGGGCGATGAACAGGGGGCAGTACCTTGCCAGCCTTTCGCAGAGGACGGAAACTTCTTCGCCGCCGGTCTCCGGCAGATCCCCCTCCACATAGACGTAAGAAGGTGCCTGCTCTGGATACCGTTCTGTCCGGCAAACCAGTTCTTCCAGCTGTTCCACGGTGGTGACCAGCACCCGGAAGCCTCCGGCTTTGTCAGGTTGGGGCGTGTCTTTTTGTGCCGCCGGGAACCTGCCGGTTTCCGGCAGATTTGATCCGACTTCCGGAGTCGGCCCAGAGACCGCCTTCCTCAGGGGATATCCTCTGTGGGCAAGAATGGCTTCCTCCAGCTGCAGGACAGCCTGTCTGCGCAGTTCGTTGATCTGTCCCAGCGGATAAAAGGCATCGGGACTTATGACAATAGTTATCTCTTCCGCAAGAAAGGCGCTGTCTCCCAGCCTTTCCAGCCGTCTGTGAAGATCTTCCTTTGTGACAGGCTGCCGCAGGGCCTCTTCCACTCTGCCGCCTTTCGCAGTGACAGACAGTTCTCCGATACTCAGGGTGAGCCGTGCCTGCTCTCCTTTCAGAAAAGAGGCGTCCATGCGGACGGGAAGCCGTTGGGGCTGCGAGAGAAAACGGGAGTTCAGCTCCTCCAGCAGTCTGTCGTCGCTGCCGCTGTAGGCGGGACTGGAGAGCGTCACCATGTCTCTTCCGTTGTGTTTATTGTAATAGCCGTCATGGATCTCGCTGCGCATGTAAAGCCTGCTCAGTTTGTCCTTGTCCTCCTGCTCCACATGATAATATTTCCCGGCTTCGTCCTCTCCATACTCGGCCAGCAGTTTCAGCCAGCTGTCAATATATTTTTTGTACAGTGCGGTAACTCCGGCGGCATACTCGGGTTTTTTCATTCTTCCCTCAATCTTGAAGGAATCGATGCCTGCCGCCGTAAGTGCCGGAATGTGGTCGATGGTACATAGGTCCTTCAGGCTCAGATAATATCCTTCCCTGGCCTGTTTTTTGCCTGTCTCTACGGAGTAGGGAAGCCTGCAGGGCTGGGCGCACCTTCCTCTGTTTCCGCTTCGCCCGCCCAGGATGCTGCTGAACAGACACTGGCCGGAATAACAGTAACACATGGCGCCGTGGATAAAGGTCTCCAGCTCCAGATCGGTCTTTTGTCGGATTTCCCGCAATTCTCTGAGACTGAGCTCCCTTGCGGGAACAATGCGGCTGGCTCCCATACTGCGCAGAAGCTCCGCGCCGTAGCTGCTGCAGAGAGTCATCTGGGTGCTGGCATGGAGTCCAAGGCCGGGAAAGGACTCCCGCAGACGGCGCAGAACGCCGAAATCCTGAACGATGACCGCATCCAGTCCCGCCTCGTAAAAGGGCTGTATATAATCGCACAGCTCCTCCAGCTCCTGTTCCTTCAACAGCGTGTTTACCGTGAGATAAATTTTTCTTCCCAGCAGATGTCCGTAGCGGATGCATTCCACAAGCTGTTCTGTGGTAAAATTTTCCGCATAGGCTCTTGCGCCGAAGCGGCTGCCCGCCAGATAAACGGCGTCGGCGCCTGCGTGGACGGCGCCGTAAAAGGCGGCCGGGCTGCCTGCCGGAGCCAGAAGCTCCGGTTTTTTCCTGTTTTCCATATTGATACCTACATGCAAAAGAAAAGCTGTCCCTGCGGACAGCCGACCTTTATTTTTTCTTTAACTCTGTTTCCAATCGCACAATATTCTTTGCGTTTTCATTCAGATCCTGCTGCAGAGATCTGACCTGCTCTTCCGAGGTCTCCAGCTTGATCTGTGCGGAGATCAGTTCATGCTTCAGATCATACATTTCCTTTTCCTTTGACTGAAGCTCCTCCTCTAGAATGGAGATCTGCTTTTTTGCCTTGAAATAATCATCGGCAATATTCAGCTGAAGCAATACCCCCTGGGTATCCATGGGCTGTCTTCGGAAGCTGTCCACCTTGTTGTATTCGTTGATTTTATTGTTGATGTACGAGGCAACTCTCTGCAGGTATTCCTCACTCTCATAGCCGCTCAGGGTAAAAACCTTGCCGCCTATGATCACTTCCGTATCCGTTTTTGAAGACATTTTTGCACCCCTTTATGTCAGATGGCCGTTTCGCTGGTATATGTCATGAATAAAAGTATTATATATCATTATTCCCTCACAGGCAAGCAGAAAAATCGGCAAATCCACGACAAACGCATGAATGTTTACTCCCACTCAAATCCTAAATTGCGGATTTT
>CAJUJU010000003.1:89919-109407 GCA_910586835.1 uncultured Acetatifactor sp. | reverse complement strand
GTCATATACGGCAAGCCCCGCCGAATCATACCCTCTGTATTCCAGCCTGGCCAGCCCGTCCAGCACGATGGGGGCCGCCTGTTCCTTTCCTATATAACCTACAATTCCGCACATAATCGTCCTCGCTTTCCAGTCTTCTCACATCCAGTAATATCGGTTGGTCGTAATGGCAAGTACCCATCTTTTCGGCAGTTTCCTGTAATTTTTACCCAAAAGGTATCCCGCGTACTTAAAGCCACACTGCAGACAGAACCCCGGATACAAAAAGACAAGTCTTCTGGCCTTCAGGTATCTCCACGCCTCCCTGACCAGTTTTTTCCCCTCCGACTCGGAGGGCACATCGCGGAACACCTCCGGATGCTCCGCCTGGGAAACTCCCAGGTCAAAATTTCTCCTCAGCTGCTGTACATTGGAATAATTGTGGGCGTGGATCACTCTGGCTAAAGCCTCATAGGCAACCGCATATCCCGCCCGGATCACCCCGGCGGCATAGATCATATCTTCATTAAATATGGTATGACGCAGGAAACCGCCGGATTCCTCATAGACATCCCGCCGGTAGGCCGCACACACATCGGAACAGAAGAAGGTTTTCACTCCCATTCTCTCCAGATCTGCCGCGGACTTGACACAGGATGTCTCCGGATAGTTAAAAGAACGGGAAAGCTTTTCATACTCATTGCTGTCCTCTCCAGGCAGCTGTCTGCCGTAGGATACCGCTACCTTTCCCTTCAGATTTTCCGTCAGGCGTTCTATCAGATATTCGTCCGCCGGCATGGCATCCTGGGTCAGCATCACAAAAATATCGCCTTGGGAAAACTGCACCGCACTGTGCCTCGTACCCCCATGGTCAAATTCCTGTCTGGTCAGGCGGTGCACCTCCACCTTTTCCCGCTCTTCTGCCTGAAGCAGGATCTCTTCTTCGGCGCTCTCCTCCGTGGTATACATCAGAATAATCTTCTCCACTGACACCGTCTGCGTCTCCAGCCTGTCCAACAGTTCGGTCAGCTCCCTGCCCGGCTTATATACAGGTATGATTACGTCGATTTTCAATGTCCTTCCTTTCCCTTCTTCGATTCCGACTCTGCTTATTCGCGCGTGCTCGACTGTCGTCTCGCTGCCGCGGCGTTCGTCAAATGCCCGTGCAAGCACGGCATTTTCCTCTCTGCTCGCGCAAAAAGGGGAGCCTGAAAGCTCCCCTGAGCACTTATTTCTTTTTGTTGACGTAATCCGCTGTCTTGGTTTCAATGATTCCGCCATACTCGCGGACGCTTTCCGTAACCTTATAATCCTGATCGTCAAACAGGAACTGATGCAGCCACACCACGTTGGACTCCAGATCCTGCGGTATGATACTGCTGCCCACTGCTCCGATGTTTGCAACGGTACGCATGTTTTCCTGAGGGAAACCGCTCTCATCCACAATACGGTAATTTGCTATATTCTCCAACAGCTTCAGAATATCGTTGGTATCCAGATTGGTGTAGATATCATCAATACAATCGTTGAATACCTTTGTCAAAGTGGCAAGGTCTGTCTTTTTTGCCTGCTCTTCGATCGCCTTGATTACCTCACGCTGTCTTGCGGTACGCTTGAAATCATCGCCTGCCGTATAACGGATACGGCAGTATGCCGTAGCCTGCAGACCGTCCAACAGCTGATAGCCCGTGTCCTTCACCGGCGTATAGTCACACTTCAAAACCTCGGCAATGTCGATCTGATAGTTATTGATATGCTTCAGCTCCGCGGAATCCACATCAACATAGATGCCGCCCAGACCGTCGATCACCTCGCTCAGGCCCCTGTAGCCTACCGTCACAAATTTCTCAATGTCCATATCCAGATTCATGTTCAGCATCCGAATGGCCTGCTCCGCACCGCCGAAGGAATAAGCCGCATTACACTTCCTGTACTCATCCGTGCCGATGTTCAGGTAAGTGTCCCGGTAAATGCTGACAAGCTTGATATCTCCGGTATCCATATTGATGCTGGCGATCATGGTCGCATCGCTTCGGCTTCCTCTCAGAAGCTGACTGTCTGTCTTGGCATCCACACCGAAAAGCGCGATGTTCATATAGCCTCTCATCTTGTTTTCGGGATCTTCCTCCTTCGCCTGCTGAATCTCAGAAGGAATTGCCAGCTGCCCCGGGTCAAGCACCGTCACCTTTGGACCCTCGCTGGAGGTGTTCATCACAAAATACAGCACTGCAACCATGGCCAGAATGACCACTATCTCCACGCCAAATACGATCATTTTGTACTTGCTGTTCTTTCGTCTCTGCCCCGGCTCCTTCCTCTGTGCGGAATTTCCCGAACCGTTTGTCTTCTTCTGATTTGTCGCCATAATTCCTTCTCCTTAATTAGTAAGCATTCTTATTGATAAACCCCGTAAAAAAGGTCATAAAAATAATTTTGATATCAAAGCCCAGCGTCCAGTTTTCAATGTAGTAGATGTCGTATTCAATGCGCTTGCGGATGGAGGTATCTCCCCGCAGTCCATTTACCTGTGCCCAACCAGTAAGTCCGGGACGAACCTGATGCTTTACCATGTATCTTGGGATTTCTTCCCGGAATTTTTCCACAAAAAGCGGCCTCTCCGGTCTCGGTCCCACAAGACTCATGTCCCCCTTGAGAATGTTGAACAGCTGCGGCAGTTCATCCAGGCTGGTACACCTCAGGAACTTCCCCACACCGGTGACACGGGGGTCATTTTTTACCGTCCAGGCCTTTTTTTCCTCTTTGGCCGACTGCTGCGCCATACTCCGGAATTTGTACATGTAGAAGGGCCTGTTGTGCAGTCCCACACGTTCCTGCCTGAAAATCACCGGGCCGGGACTGGTCAGCTTTACCAACAGTGCCGCAAGCAGCATGATCGGGGAGGTAAGCAGGATTCCAACCACAGAGCCCAGGATATCCACCACCCGCTTGATCAGAATATTCCCCGTATTCGTCAGCGGCACATAACGGATATTGATCACCGGAAGTCCCATCAGATCCTCCGTATAGGGTTTGCCGGGTATGAGTCCGTTGTAGTCGGGAATAAACTTCGTATGCACTCCCGATTTCTCGCAGACCCCCACAATATCCTCCAGATAATCGTAGTCCTTCAGCGAAAGGGTAATCGCTATCTCGTCCAGCTTGTTCTCCGGCAGAATGATTTCCAGATTCCCAAGGCTTCCCAGCACCTTCACCCCTTTATACAGGGTTCCGGCAGGGATGTCGTTATCCAGTATGCCAACCGCCACATACCCCCACTGGGGATTGTCCGTCAGCCGGTCAATATATTCCTCCGCGGCTCTGGAATAACCCACCAGAAGAATGTGCTTCAGATTGTAGCCCTTGCTCCGGATCGTCCTCAGACCCTTTCTGAGAGACAGTCTGAAACAGGTGGTAATAAAAACATTAAAGAAATAAAAAAAAGCCAGCACCGAACGGGAAACATTGAATTCCCTGATTATCATATACAGCAGAATGATGATCACCACGATACCTATGGTATTTGCACGAACGATGCCGAACACCTCAAAACGGCGGCGCACCGTGCGCTTGGGAGCATACACTCCGCTGAAATAATATACCAGCATATAGACGGGCAGAATAAAAACCAGAAGTCGGAAATATGCCGAAGCCGGCAGAACACCGGGTCCGGGGCCTCTGTTCAGAATATAGAACTTGAAAAAATAGGCCAGCATAAACGATGCCGCCGCAATGACAGCATCAATAATGATCATTAATCTGTTGAATACTTTCTGATTGTCCTTGATCATAAGCTGCTCCGCAATCCATGGCACTCAACAAAATGCCGCCCATATCCTGACTGATACGCTGTACGTCTACTTTGTCTATTATAAGGGGAACAACTTATGAAATTATGAAGCTAATTCTTAATATTTCTTAAGAAAGCGGATCAGGTTCAAATACAGCTGACCCTGAATGGCAAGATAGTTCCCCAGATGTCGCGGACGAAACGGCACCTTATGCGCCCTTCCCGCAGGAGAAGCCAGTCTCTTCAGACCATTTCTCAGACCTCTCAGGTAAATTTTTCCCATACCTTTTCTGCAGAAAAAAAGATATTTCAGAAAAAAACCCGGGATCAGAAAAGGCAGGTTCCAGATCCATTGCATCAATGGCATATTCTTTCCCACCACATAAATATTATTCGCGGAGGCCAGCGCAGTCTTCCACTCGTTGTACCTGGAGCCGCTGGAGGCACTTCCGTAATGGATTACCTCAGCAGCCGGTTCATAATAATTGCGATACCCGTAGATCCGGGCGCGATAGCCTATATCCAGATCCTCCAGATAAGCAAAATGTTCCTCGTCAAAGTACCCGATCTCCTCAAAGATGCTTTTCCGGTACACAGCCGCACCGCCGCAGGCGGAAAACACCTGACACCGTCTGGAATAGTCCCGCGCCTGCCTTCCCCTGCCCCTGGCGTAGGCCCAGCCCAGTGCACAATACCTGTCCCCGCCGTCGTCCATCCGTTCCGGCCTGTCCCACATCAGCATCCTGGCGCTGACGGAAAAGGCATTCTTCTCCCTGTCAATGGCCTCATACAGCGCTTTTACAAATCCTCCCCGCACCTTTGTGTCATTGTTCAGCAGAATCACATAGGGCGTCTCCGCCAGACGGATCCCCACATTTACCGCATGACAAAAACCGGTATTTTCCGACAGCTCCTCCACCCTCACCTGCGGATATCCCTCCTGAAGAAAAGATACACTGCCATCCGTGGAGCCGTTGTCAACCACCAGGATCTCATATTCCGGCGTTCCCTTTTCCTGATTCAGCGCCGCATCCAGGCAGTCCTTCAGAAACCGCATACCGTTATAATTTGGTATTACAATCGTTATCTTTTTCACACCCGCTTCCTTCCTGCAAAAGGGATTTTCCGCACACGCTCCGGAAGATACAAAAGCCGATAGCCCTCCCGCCGAATCGCATCGCTCAACTCCACGCCGGCTCTGACGGGATCCGTTCCCTCCGGCAGCGCCGACACATCAAAAATCCCGGTTCCCGGAAGCTCTCTGTAGTCTGTACCCAGCACTCGCTGAAACAGAGGCCACAGTTCCTTCCTCAGTTCCAGATTCCTGAGGTCCAAAGCCTCCGCCTCCTGCTGGAGAACCGCCCGATGCATGTACCCGCTGTGAGACACGGGAAGTCCCTCATCCAGGATCCTGCCATCCCTGCCCATCCGGCCTCCCACAATCCTGCCCCGGGACACCAGGCTTCCTCCCAGAGCTCCCACCTCAGAACGCATCTCAAAAATATTCCCCTGATATTCCAGCCTGTAAAAGCCCAGATGCTCCGTATCCTTCACCTTCACCTTCCAGCCCTGTTCTCCGGTAAAGGCCTCCACCGCCCTGCGGCCCGCATCGTAAGCGTACATTTTGCTCCGTGGATTTTCGGCGGTTGACCGGGCATGACAACGCCAGTGGTAGAGAACCAGCGGTATATGCCGGATCTCTTCCTCCTTCCCCGAAAGCACTGCAGCAGCCCGCAGTGCCAGGTCAAAATCCTGCGCTCCGTCATACGCTTCCCGCAGTCTGAGCATCTGCATCAGCTCTCTCTTCATCACCATGAAGTGACAAATGTAATTGTTGCTCAACAGCAGATCCAGATTAAAGTTTTCCTTGAAGTGCGGCTCATAAAAGGTCTGCATTTCTCCGTCGCACTTGTCCTCGTCGGAATACAGAAGCTGCAGGCTGATCCCCTGCTTCATGGCCTGCCGGACAGCCGCCGCCATTTCAAAAAGCGCGTTCTCCGTCAGCACATCGTCATGATCCAGAAGACCCACATAATCCCCCTCTGCCAGCTCAATTCCCACATTGGTGTTTTCTGCAATTCCATCGTTGAAAGGAAGTCTGTGATATCTGATCCGTGCATCCTTGTAGCTTTCCGCCACGGACTTTACACTGTCATCCTCCGTGGCATCTGCAAGAATCAGCTCCCAACAGGGAAAGCTCTGTCGGATCAACGATTCCAGCATTTCCCGGAGATAACGCTCAGGCGTGCGGTACGCAGGCACCACAATGCTGAATTTCACTCCGGAAAATCCTGCCGCCTCTGCTCTCTGCTTCGCCAGAACCTGAGGGGAAACCGGAATCCATTCATAATCCGGCGGCCCGTCACCGCCCAGGCGCTCCGCCACGGCCTCCAGCGTTTTCCGGATTCCGTTTCGCTTCAGGTAATATGCTGTCTTTTTCAGGTTGGCAATACTGAATTTTCCCATCTATACACCCTTGTTCCCGGCGCGGGCGCCTTCCGGCAACAATTCCCGCCTGCCTTTCTCCTCCTGCAGCAGCAAAACTCCCCGCCTGATTCTGCGTGGGGCGGACACACCAGATTGATTGTGAAACGCTCCATGCAGTTCAGGCGGGGAATCCGTTTTCAAAGCTTTACAGTTCTGCCTTCAGATCCTCGGTCAGCTGCTCCAGTCTCGCTTTTGCATCCTCCAGGCTGCTGCCCTTAACACCCATATAGAACTTGATCTTGGGCTCGGTGCCGGAGGGACGTGCACAGCACCACTCGTCGTCAGGAAGCTCAAAGTAAAGCACATTTGACTTGGGCAGTCCTGTCTTTGTCTCCTGTCCGGTCTCCATATCCACAGCTCTGTCGGTCTGATAGTCTCTGAACTTCAGAACCTTTCTCGCACCGAAGGCCTTCGGCGGATCCTGACGGAGTTTATCCATGATTTCCGCGATCTGCCTTGCCCCGTCGATTCCCTTCATGGTAATGGTATACTGACTCTCTTTATAATACCCGTATTTTTCATAGGTATCCAGCATCATATCCCACAGGGTCTTGCCGTGCTTCTTGCAATATGCAGCCACCTCGCAGAGACACATCACAGCCACAATGGCATCCTTATCTCTTGCATGGGTTCCCGCCAGACAGCCATAGCTTTCTTCCAGGCCGAACACATAATGGTTGCTGCCCGTCTGCTCAAACAGCTTAATCTGCTCCCCGATAAACTTGAAGCCGGTCAGAACCTCAATCAGTTTTACATGATATGCGGCGGTGATGGGCCTAGTCATATTGGTTGTCACAATGGTTGTCACCAGCGCAGGATTCTCCGGCATGGTTCCGGTAGCCGTCTTTTCCCTCAGAATATACTCCGCAATCAACATTCCGGACATATTTCCCGTAAAGGAAACATACTCGCCGGTCTTCGTGTCCTTTGCATATACGCCAAGCCGATCCGCATCGGGATCCGTGGCCAGAACGATGTCGGCATCCTTCTCCTTCGCCAGCCGGAGCGCATATGTAAATGCCTTGGGATCCTCGGGATTCGGATAGTCCAGGGTGGTAAAGTTCGGATCGGGATTCTCCTGCTCGGGAACCACATACACATTTTTGAAGCCCAGCTCGGAAAGCACCCGTCTCACGGGAAGATTTCCGGTTCCGCAGAGCGGGGTATATACGATCTTGATATCCTCCGCCATCTCCTTGATGATATCGGGATGAATGATCTGTTTCTTCAGCTCCGCCATATATTTGTCGTCGATATCCCCGCCGATCACCTGATAAAGCCCGGCCTTCACAGCCTCTTCCTTTTCCATGGTCTTACAGTCATGGAAGTCCCTGATGGCCTTTACCTCATCGATAATCTGGGTATCCTTGGGCGCCGTCACCTGCGCGCCGTCCTCCCAGTATACCTTATAACCGTTGTATTCCGGAGGGTTATGGCTTGCGGTCACAACGATACCGGCAGTGCAGCCCAGGGTACGCAGCGCAAAGGAAAGCTCGGGAGTAGGTCTGAGAGACTCAAACACATACGCTTTGATCCCGTTTGCCGCGAGACACAGCCCGGCTACATCCGCAAACTCGGGGGACATTCTCCGGGAATCATAGGCAATGGCAACACCCTTTTCCTGCGTCCCCTGTTTCAGGATGAAATTAGCCAGTCCCTGTGTGGCCTTGCGGACGGTATAAACATTCATCCTGTTGGTTCCGGCGCCGATAATACCGCGCAGTCCGCCGGTTCCGAACTCCAGCTCCCTGTAAAAACGCTCCTCGATCTCTGCCTGGTTATCCCGGATAGCCAGCAGCTCATCTTTTGTGCTCTGGTCAAAGTAATCATCCTCCAACCAGAAATTGAATTCCTCCATAAAGCTCATTTCCCTCTACCTCATTTCTGCCCAGAAGGGCTTATTTGCTTTTCAGAATAAGCACATTATATCACAGCTTTCCTGTCTGTGCCACCGGTTTATTGCTCCACCTTCAGCGAAAAGTCGCTGCGGTCAAGTGAAAAATTGGGATTGTAATAGGGGTCTCCGGCCTCCAGCTGCGCCGCCCACTTCTCCCGGAAACAGGCAGATTCCCGGTTATAGCGCTCCGCCTTCTCCCCGTTGTCATCCAGTCCTCTGGATACGGACTCATAATGATACAGCTCGGCAAAGGGTGTAAATACATTCAACAGCCCCCTTTCCCGCAGCTTCAGGCAGAGATCCACATCATTCAGCGAGATGGCAAAGCCTTCGTCCAGTCCTCCGGCCTCCTCATACAGGCTCTTCTTTACCAGCAAACAGGCTCCCGTAACAGCAGTTACGTTTTGTGCATAACAGAGTCTTCCCATGTAACCCAGATTCTGTCTGTGCTGTTTATAATGGGTGTGGCCCGCGGTTCTGTGCGCGCCCAGGCCGATCACCACGCCGGCGTGCTGAATGGTTCTGTCCCCGTAATAGAGTTTTGCCCCCACCGCGCCCACATCCTTCCGCTGGGCATACATCAGCAGCTCCTCCATCCAGTTTACGGTGATGACCTCCGTGTCATTGTTCAGAAGAAGAAGATACTCTCCTGTGGAATGTTTTACTCCCAGATTGTTTACCGCAGAATAGTTGAAGGCTCCGTTATAAGTGACCACCGCTGTTTTTCCGTCAAGGCTTCTCTGTACTTCCGCAGCTGCAGCATACTCATACCCCAGCAGTGAAGTATAATAGTCCCGGATCTCCCCGGTGGTACTGTTGTTTTCCACAATGACAATCTCATAGTTGTCGTAGGTAGACTTTTCCAGAATAGAAGTGACACAACGGCGCAGCTCACCGGCATGATCCTTATTTGCTATTACAATAGAGATCTTTGGCGTGCCGATGATCTGATAGCGAATCCGGAAAATAGTCTCAAACGCTCTGGTGCTCTCAATCCGGAAGTGTTCGTAGCCATGCTTGCGCAGATGCTCTGCCACCGCCCCCTTCGCCGCCTCGATGGCATATGGCTTCGCCTCGATTCCTGACGCCACACTGCCCGAATGGCATCTCCAGTAATACATCAATCGGGGCACATGGACGATCTTTTCCGCATTGTCTGTAAGCCGGAGAATCATGTCGTGATCCTGACTGCCGTCAAATTTTGTCCGGAAGAGCTCGCTCCCGTCCAGCAGAGTGCGCTTGAAAACACTGAAATGGCAGATGTAATTGTTTGCCCTCAGGTTGTCCGGCGCAAAATCCGGCTTAAAATGCATGGTCAGCATATGGTTGATATCGCTGCCCTTAAAGGTGGTCTCGTCACAATAGAGATAGTCTGCCCCCTGCTCGTTGATGGCCTTCACATACTCAAACAGGACGCTGGGATGAAGTATATCGTCCTGATCCAGCAGCCCGATGTATTCGCCGGAAGCCATGGCGAGACAGGCGTTGGTATTCCCTGCGATCCCGCCGTTCTTTTCTAGGTGACGGTATACGATTCTTCCGTCGGCTCTCTTTGCATACTCCCGGCAGATTTCTCCGATGTAAGCGTGCTCTTCGTCCGAGCCGTCCGCCAGACACAGCTCCCAGTTCCGATAGGTCTGGTTCATGACGGAATCCAACATTTCTGTTTGAAATTGACGCTGGTTATTCCAGACAGGTACAAGAATGCTGATTTTTACCATACAGGGGAACACCGTCTCCCGCTCTGCAGCCGCCCTGGCCTCGTCGGGAAAACTGTCCGTGCCGAACTGTCTCATGGCGGCCTTTTCCCTCTTTTTGTAATCCAGCTTATGGAGCACTCCTCTTGGGCCCCCGCAGTTTTTCAGTCTGTCCTTCTGGCGGATGATCCAGTGCACAACGTTTCTGGCCGGCTTGCTCACCTTCCAGAGCGGATTCTTTTTAATACGGTTCAGCTTCCATTCCAGCTCCTCGTTTTTTGCCTCCAGATCAGCGATCCGCCCCGCCAGCTCCGCACATTTAAGATGCTCCCGCTCATATTCTTCTCTGTAGTCTGTCTGTTCCATGTCCGTCTCCTGCTTTCTTTTCGGCCGCCCTGCGCCGTCTAAGCCGCCTCTTTGTGCCGGCTTTACCCTGACGCCTCAAACTCACGATTGCTCCAGTTAATCAGCTTTAACCCCGTCACACGGTTTCGCGCATATATCCCGATACGATAAGTCCCCGGCGGCAGAACCCCATCCGGCACTTCCAGAAGGAAGCCGCCCAGCGCCACATTCTTCTGATCCGGCATATTTTCCTCCAGGTCAGGACGATACTGCCCCTCCAGTACGATCCCATACTGCCCATCGTCTGCACAGGCTCCGCTCTGTTCCCTGAAAGGTCCCTGTTCCGTTCCATGTTCCTCCGCCCTCTCGCCTGACAGCCGCTGAAACAGAAGTTGTTTATCATAGCACGCATTATTGTCCCCCAGAACAACACTCCAGCCGATGATCCTGCCGCCGCCTGTGTCCTCCACCCGCACAAGAAGACATTTGTCCTCCCGGCAGTCTGCCAGATCCTTCACCGGCCGCGGTCCGGCAGCGCTCTGAACTCTGTTTCCCGCCGTCAGATATGCAGGCGCAATCCGCACATCCAATCCCTCTCTGTTCAGAAATACAGAATAATAGGGATCTCTGCCCTCCAGCTTCGGATGTCGTTCATAAAGCTTTCTTCGCTCCGCCAGAAGGCGTCTCAGTCGGTCCGGCGCCTCGTCGTCTCCCCGGCTCAGGGATTCATGATGGAAGGCCCGTATATTGTTCAGGCATACATTGTGATAACCCAGCTCATACAGCCCAAAGCACAGATCCACATCGTTAAACGCCACCGGCAGCTCCTCACAGAAGCCTCCGGCCTCCATGAATTTCGTCTTTTCCACCATCAGACAGGCAGCCGTCACCGCAAGATAATTCCGGCCGCAGTTGTTGGCCTTTCCATAATAATCTCTGTCGTCCTGCAAAAACTGCAGCTTATGCACCGGTCCCATGGGCAGATTTGTGATTCCCGCATGTTGGATACGACCTAAATTCGGATACAAAAGCTTTATGCCTACGGCTCCCGTGTAGCTCCTGACAGCCCTTGCAGCACACTCCCGGATACAATCCTTCTCCAAAAACACATCGTCATTTAAAAACAGCAAAAGCTTCCCCTCTGCCTGCTTTGCCCCCAGATTGCACATCCTGGAAAAATGAAACTCCATGGGGCTGTAAACATACCTGATGCCGATCCCCGTTCCGTCTGTGTGGCCCTCTGTCATCTCCTGCAGCATCCGTTTTACCGCGACCCTGTTTTCCTCCTCGCTTCCGTTATCCACCACGATTGCCTCAAGCGGGATGTCCGCCGCCGCTTTTTTTACGCCCTCCAGACACTGCCGCAGAATGTCCGGATGATCCCTGGAAGGAATCACTGCCGACACCACAGGCGCCGGTCTTCCACTCAAACAGCTTTCGTTAAAATCCGTCATCAGACTGCGTCTCTTATTTCGCAGGAAATCCGACTCTTCCAGAAAACGCCTCTGCTCCTCTGCGCTCTCCCCGTGAAACAAAATCCGAGAAATATGTCCCACCACACCTCTTCCCTTCGCGTAGCCGCAGTCCACGCAGCCATGAAGCCATCTTTCATAGGCCGCAAAATCCGTCACGGCACAGCTTCCGTCCTCCTCATCGCTGAAAATGGTCTGCCAGCTTCCCGGGTAAGCACGGTCATATAAGCTTTTCTGTTCTTCCCAACGCCTGCGCCGTACTGCCGTCAAGCTGCCGAAATACAGACAGCTGTCCAGAAAGTCAGGAGACCAGTCCGGCTTAAACCACGGAAAATCATATACTCCCTCTTTCCTCCTGACATCCTCGTCCCCATATACCACCTGTACCTCCGGATTTTCCGCGAAATAGCGCTCAATGATTTCTTTCGCCCCGGATGCCATGCTGCCTTTTGCAGCCTGTATCAACACAAAATCTCCCTCCGGCGACGCGCAGCGCATTTCCCCATCCGCCTGCGGAAACGCTTCTTCCCGGATTCTTTCGGAAGCTTCCTGTTTCCCGCTCTTTTCCTGTCCGGCAAGCCAGTCGTTGTATGTTACCCTTCTCCTTTTCAAAAGACGCTCATATTTTTGGTTCTCTTTTTCCGTCAATACCTGTTTGACAAGCTTTTTTACTCCCACTTTAACTCCCGTCTGCCCGCCCTGGCGGGCATATAAATCAGGGCTGTGAAGATTTCGCGTTGAAGGGCATTCAAATCAGCTTCTTAACCGCATCGGCCATCTCCTGCGCCATGGCCGTCGAAAGCCGCACAATCTCCATACACAGGCGCAGACTGTTTTCCGGCTGTCTTGAGAGCCTGCGCAGGTCAATGTTGATATTGGGATCTGTGGTGGGGAAAATCAAGGTTGCCGGCCTGGCAATTCTCCCATTTACCTGAAGCACCTTCTTTTTCTCAAGAGGCACCGGTTCCCCGTTAAATGTCATCTCTTCTATTCTCACCACGCAGCTGTCGAAGGCCGGATCAATCCTTAAAACCTGCACCTCGCCGCTCACAGTAAGCTCCAGCTCAATCCGGTTTTCCCCCTGGTACGCTTCGGGGACAAAACGTGACTCCTCCTCTCGGAAACCCTCTCCTCTGTCTTCATAAATCTGGACGCGATTCACTGCCTCGGAGTCCTGGTACTTCTCCGCCTGCTTCTGCGGAACCATCATCCGACAGCCCAGCAAATCCCGTATCTCGGCCATGGCCATCCGATTTCCGGTGACAAACTTCTGGAATTCCCGCTCCTGCTCCCGGTAACGCTCTGCATCCTCTTCCGTAATGTGAAGCGATTCCAGAATCCGATCCAAATTCAGCTTTTTTCTCTTTTCATTCTCCAAAAGGTAACAATAAACCGCCCGAAAAGCAAGCTCTCCAGTGTCCATGGGCTTTCCAAAGGTCCATTCATAGTCGATCAGCGTCCACCTGTCCTGATCCACAAGGATATTTGAAAAAATCAGATCAAAATCCGCCGCCGGGTACTCACTGTGATACCCGATGCGCTCCACATATTCCCGGAAATATTTGTGAAATCCTTCCAGATCATCCCTCTCAAGGCACTGATCCATCAATTCGGAAAGCGGCGTACCCTGTACATACTCAAAGCAGGCAAAAACATCCTCTCCCTCCTCTGCCAGCTCACAGCGATTTACCTCCAGTCTGCCTCCCGCATACCGTTCTGTCAGCCTTCCGCAGGCCGCCGCCATCCCCCGCACATGCTCCCTTGACTCCGGATTCAAAGGATATTTTCTGACCCGGATCTCATTTCCTGTTCTTCCGATCTCTGTTCTCACGGCATATTCCGGCGCACGGTCGTTGGAGTATTTCACATACTTTACATCCGGTTCCCTTCCTGTCACCACAACAAAGGAATTGGAAAACACAGGGAAAAGGTCATCCTCCACAATTCCGTCGAATGCATTTTTTTCGTCGAACAGAAGCATTCTGTCCCTGTCAAAATTCCGGAAATTGTTGGTAAGCTCCCCCTTTCCGGGAAGATAGACATCACTGTACAGCGCCGTCATAAACTTATAATCCGGGTACGGATAATAGAAATGCGTTTCCCCGGCTCCGCTGCTCTTCAAAATCTTTTCCAGTCCGTTCCTGCTGAAGGTGCGCACGCCTCCGCCGTCGGCGTAATTTTCAATTCCGGAAAACCAGGTCCCCAGATGATCCTCCCTGCAGCCGGCAAAGTATTTCAGTCCGTACTTGTTTTCCAGAGCAATGACAAGCCTTCCGCCCTCCGCCAGATGAGGCAGCAGAATTTTGACAAAATCATGAAAGGGTGTGTCTCCTCCGATGTAGCTCTGCGCATATTCAAAAACGCCGATCAGGCAGATATAGTCGAAATCCTTTGGAAGTTCCGGTTCAATATCCTTAAAATTCCCCACATGAATCGTCACATTGTTGCATTCTTTGTGACGGTTTGCATTGATCAGGCTTCTCTTTTTTGAAAGCTCCACGCAGGTCACACTTCCGGCCTTCCTGGCCAGAGCCCCTGTGACAGCTCCGCAGCCGCTTCCCACCTCCAAAACCCGGTCCGTGTTTTTCATGGGGAGCCAGTCCACAATATTCTCTCGAAGCGGCGACAAATGATAGAGAACCGGCCAGCTTCTGCGCTCCTCAATTACTTTTCCGTATTCGGCGGGAGAGTGCTTTTTTACAATCTCAAGAATTTCATCCTCCACTCCTCCGTCACAGTAATAATCCTTCCCCGGATATTTGCTGTAATCCAGTTTTACACTGCCGATCTCTTCTGTCATAAGCTACCTCGCATCCGTCACGGACACCACGGAATCCATATCGTAATATCCCACTGTATTTTTGTCAGAGACCACCGTGAGATTCATGACATCATAAAGTCTGTGATATACCTCGAAGGTGTCCCCATTATATCCCGTTACCCCCATGGAGAGCAGATATTCTCCCCCCTGAAGGCTCATCTTCTGTGTAAAAGTGATATTCTTGACCTGTCCCGGTTCGCCGCTCTCCAAATAGGCCTTTTCAATCATGGTATTTGTACCTGTTATCTCCGTTCCGATCACATCCTTAAAAGAAAAGGCAAAGATCGGCGCCGGTATATGTTCCCCAAATTCCACCCGCATATGCAAGGTAAACTGGCTGCCCTTGATAACGGCTGTCGTCCGAACGCCCCGGTCATCCGTGACATAGTATTCCACGATTCTGGCCTGGCCTGTACCGTACTCCAGCGCATTCGGGTTTTTCTCTGCCGCAGACAGGGCATCTGGGGACTCCAATTCTGCACCAGAATGTGCCGCATTTGTGCCGGACGCTTTCCCCTGGGACTGTACTCCGTCAGATGTTTCGTCCCCATGCTTCGATGCATGCTTTTCTTCCTCCCGGGAAGAATCCCCCTTATTTCCGACTGCTCTTTTTAATGCAGCCCTGCGCAGCTCCGGATCCTCCAGCAGCTCATTATTTTCCTGCTTTTCCGGCACCTCATACTGCCCCACCAGCACTCTCTTGTACGCGTCAATCATCTCCTTGGGAGCGCCCTCTCCCAGAAGCGCGCCCCTGTTCAACAGAAAGACACGGTCACAGTACTTACTGATGCTGCTCAAATCATGGCTCACAAAGACAATTGTCTTTCCCAGCTTTTTAAACTCCTCGAATTTATGGTAGCATTTCGCCTGAAAAAACACATCTCCTACGGAAAGTGCCTCATCAACGATCAAAATTTCCGGCTCAATATTGATTGCCACGGCAAAGGCCAACCGCACAAACATTCCGCTGGAATACGTCTTTACCGGCTGATACACATAATCTCCGATATCCGCAAACTCCAGGATATCCGGGAGCTTTTCGTCGATTTCCTTCTCGGAAAACCCCATCATCGTACCGTTCAGATACACATTTTCGATTCCGTTATACTCCTGATTAAAACCGGCGCCCAGCTCCAGCAGTGCAGAAATTCTGCCGTCCACCCTCACCTCTCCCGAGGTGGGCGTCAGTACGCCGGTGATGATCTTCAGTATGGTGGATTTCCCGGAACCGTTAGTACCGATGATTCCCACAGTCTCACCCTTGTAAATATTCATACTCACGCCCTTCAGGGCATAATGGAGCTTATGGGTCTGCTTTTTCCCCAGCCCGAAGGCCTCCTTCACCCGGTCTCTGGGCCTGTCATACAGCTTGTAAATTTTCTCTACATCCCGCACTTCGATAGCCGGCACATCCACCTCGTGAATCCTGATCCGAACCTCTTTTTCTTCCATACCCTTACCTCTATCCGGCGCTTTATTCCTGCGTTTCCGAAATGCACGATATGGAATTTTTACCGTACCATGCGGCCATAGACTGATTTTCATCCATCATCGGGTCTTCCCCCAGATCCTTTATGAAAAGAAACCATGGCTTGTAAACATATGGCTTTACAACTACATCCGGCCCACCGTTTACAATAGTCTCTATTCGATTTTTGTATTCCTGGTAAAAATTATACGCTTCTCCCGTATGAACAAAATAGTATGCTCCATAAGAAGAATAACATCCCGCCTGACTGCGCGATAAAAAGGCAAAAATAAACAGCATGACTGCGCCCATAAGCGGATAAAACCACCAGACCGCGCCTCTGCCTGAAACAGTCTTTCCTTTTCTATCCAGAACCCCCCTCAGCCATCCCAGCCAATACACCTCATTTATAATCAACAAAATCTGATAGGTAATCTTTACACAATTTAAAACTCTGCCATAGCCGCCATGTCCCATGGCATAAAGCGTGGGCGTGAATCCCGTCGCATAGAGACAAAAGGATGCGGCAAGCACCAGACCCGGCAGCCGAAATGAAAATTTAGACATACACACCATGCGCCAGACGATCGGAGCAAAAAGAATCAGACACGCCAACGTGATCCATCCGGAAAACTCACCTAAATGGCTGAATGCCTCCAAAAAGGAGCGGAACACAGCCTCTATGGGCGGATACCCCCACCCGACATACCAGCGGGCCCGCACCTGGTTCCCGGGCGCCGTAACATTTTTAAAAAAGCCATATCCGTAAACCAACAACGACGGTACTAACAGCCATGTGCGTCTGCTCCGCAAAATTGCTCCCAGTCCCACAAGCCCAAGACAGATTAACAGACCCTGAAGAGCCGTCACATAGGTAGCGCCCCCCGCCAATGCTGCCCCGACCAGGGACCATAGCATCAATAAAATTGCTTTGACTCTGCCTGCCCCGACCAAAAGCTTAATCCATGCCGCAATCGTCAGCATAAGAAAAGAATGCATTCCCACATAGCTCATTCCGCCTACATACCAGTAAAACCCCTGCTGGGGGGAATACAAAAGCACTACTGCCATAGCCGCCATTGCGGCCTGCATCGCAACGCAGGAAGGCCAGTCCGCCTTCAGCACATCATGAAGCAGCACCTTGACCAGCACCATTATCGACACGGGTAATACCAAAATCAGAAACACTACCCCTAAAAAATAGTACTGTTCTCCCCATACCATTGGCATCAGTGAATTTAAGAAGCTGGCAGAATACGTTCCCTGCCATGCATACCAGTTTGTTTTCGTACAGTATAACGCTCCCTGCAAGGCACTCCTCAGACTTCTTTCCTGTGTAAGAAAGCCCTTTACGAATCCGCCAAATTTATAGTCGTCATAATATGGAACCGAATAAATCGCAATTCGCAGCAGCGGTATCATCAGAAGCACAAATGCAGCAAACGCCATTCCGGCCACCAGCCGTGCGTCAGGTTTCCATTTCATTGCCTTTTTCAATCCCCTCATCACTTTCCTCCTTACAATACATCTGCGAAATGCACCTTCAAGCGCCTGAATACCGCTCCGCCGATGCCAAATAAAATCACCGTGATTATCCAGAAATACATGGTGGAAAAGAAATCTGTAAAAAACCATTCCCTCTCATACACCGCGCTCCGATACCCATTTACAATATATACCAACGGATTCAGCTTCAGAAAGATCACCCAACCCTCGCTGAGTCCGTCAATATTCCACAAAATAGGAGTCGCCCACATGCCGATCTGCAGAGCAATATTAATGATCTGTGACAAATCCTTAAAAAATACTACCACAGAGCATGTGGTATAGCAGAGTGCCAGAACAAAAATAAAAAGACAGGCACTGTAGTAAAATATCTGCACGGTATACACCGTCGGATAATAGCCGTAAATGGACGCCACCACCAGCAGCACACAGATAAAAAATACATGAATAAAGGTGGCGGCTATAATCTTAATGATCGGAAGCACACTGATCTTAAATACCACCTTTTTCACCAGATAATTATATTCCAGCATGGCATTGGTTCCGTTATTCAGCGCTTCGCTGAAATAGAACCATGGCACCAGTCCGGCCGTCAGAAAAAGTACAAACGGAACATCTCCCGTCCCCCGGTTGATCCCGTTGCCCATAATCTTATCGAACACAATATAGTACATGGCCACGGTCACAACCGGTTGAATCATAGCCCAGACCGCTCCCATATAAGAGCCCGCATACCGCTTTTTAAAGTCGTTCTTTGCCAGCTTCCAGATCAGATGCCTGTTTTGAAAAAGCTCCACCGGAAGCGTGGTGAATTTTTCATACCACCTGGCAAAGATGATGCAGGCTGCCAGAATAACGGCACAGGAAATCACTTTTTTAATCAGCTCCTGCTGCGGGTCTGCGGCAGGACCTGTATTCTCATGCACTATAATGATAACCGCCAGGGCCAGTCCCAGAAGCGAAAATATGGCTATCCCGCCTTTTTTGCTGATTTTCACACTAACTCCCATCTGCCCGCCAAAGCAGGCTATTTTATTTTTCCAGGCTGTCAATCCCGCCCCACTTGGTATCTCTCTCCGAAAAAATAAGCTCCATTCCCTCCCTTATCGGCCACTGAATGCCGATAGCCGGGTCATTGTACATGATCCCGCCCTCGTCTCCCGGATGATAATAATCCGTACATTTATAAAAGAATTCGGCATAGTCGGAAAGCACGAGAAAGCCATGAGCAAAATGCTCCGGCACAAAAAACTGTTTCTTATTTTCCTCCGACAGCAATTCTCCGTGCCATTGGCCGTAGGTAGGCGAGCCCTTCCTCAGATCCACCGCCACATCGAACACTTCTCCCCGAAGCACTCTGACAAGCTTGGCCTGGGGATGCTGGATCTGAAAATGCAGCCCTCTCAGCACACCCCCTCTGGATGCCGACTGATTGTCCTGCACAAAGACATCAGGAATCCCTGCCGCCTTATAATCCTCATATTGATACGCCTCAAAAAAATATCCCCGGGCATCTCCAAAAACCGCCGGGGTAATAATCTTCAGCCCCTCAATCTCACAGGTCTCCACCGTCATCTTTCCCATCTTTCCTCTTCCTCCCTATCGTCACAATTTTTTTCATCTAAATTTATAAGGCCGCGCTTCGCGCTCTCCGACCTACCCCGTAATTTTCACTTATGCCCCTACATCAATAACTCAGCTGGTTTCCGGGGAGGCTCGCCTGTCTGTCGCTTTGTGAGACTGTTCCATGCGCCGGTGCTTAGCGAGGTCCCTTCGAGCTTAGCATCCGCTGCTGCATGAACCCAAGCGAAAGCGTGTCGAACAAAGTGACAGACAGGTGGGACTCCCGAACCGCGCTTCGCGCTCTCTGATTTTTTCGCTAAGCTACTACTGAAAATCAAATGTCTGCTTCGCAGCCGCTTGATTTTCTTGTCTCCCGCATGGCTGCTCAAAAATCAAATTGCTTCGCAATTTCCGCGCTTCGCGCTCTCTGATTTTTTCGCTAAGCTACTACTGAAAATCAAATGTC